>JAQUZZ010000179.1 GCA_028691095.1 Alistipes sp.
TCGATGGGGTGCATACTGCCACCGTTTTGTCCGCCGAGGGGGAGTGTGGAACCGTGCGACTGGGCATGACAGAGGTGTCGCAGATGGAGGTCGCATCCGATTTCTATTTTCTGAATACCGGCTCTCTTCATTATGTAACCTTTGTTCCCGATGTTCGGGCGGTGGATGTGGCACAGTGCGGGGCGACGATTCGGTGGAGTCCGCGATTTGCACCGGAGGGTACGAATGTCAATTTTGTGCAGATCTTGGCTCCGAATCATCTTCGGATCCGCACGTTTGAGCGCGGAGTCGAAGCCGAAACTCTCGCTTGTGGTACGGGAGCTACCGCATCGGCATTGGCTGCGGCCGTGTATGCCGGAAATTCGACCGGAGTATGCCGTGTTGAGGTGGAGGGTGGCGTACTGGAGGTGGCCTTCCGGAGGGTCGCGGAGCACCATTTCGACCAGATCACACTGACCGGGCCAGCTTGCCGCGTCTTTACGGGGCGTATGGCAGAGAATTTTTAGCGCGATTCTTGCAGAAAGAGGTATTGGAATTTCAAAAAAAATATTTATTATTGCAGTAGCAAACGGCGGGATTCCCGTCCAAGCCAAAATGATAACACCCCTTGGAACACTCTTGCTATTTCTGCGGAGAATGATTCTGGTGGAGGGGAATTCTAAAACGCTTCAACCCCATGATGGATTCACGATATACCTAAAACTAATGTCCAACCCTTAAAAAATTACGTTTTCACCACCCATGAAATCAAACCATGTTTTCCGAAGCAGAACCAATGATTTTGGCTCGGAAGATTCGTTGAAAAGAGCAGCAAAGCTCGATCCTATGCGTCGAAGCGGAAAAGAGAGACATCAACTCTACTCCAATTTGGACGAGGAGGATGAAGATTTGAATTTTCTTTACAAGAAAGAGTCGGTTCTCGACTATTTCGATGACGGTAATGATGACGCGGATGAACGATAGATAAGACTACATACCCTTTTTTCCCTCCTTATGGGGGGAATGCAACAGAGGCTCTTCCGGAAGGGAAGGGCCTCTGCTTTTTTTGATTCTGCGTTTTGGGCTGCAAGGCAAGGGGAGGAAAGTGCCCCTCTCTTGCGTGAGCGATTAGCTCAACAGAGCCACCGCCAAACGACTCTCATCGGTTGTGAAACGGATCGGCAGCGTCACCGGTTCAAAGGCGTGAGGTACATACTGCGAAACTTGGCCTGCTGAGAACGAACCGCTGCGGGTGGCATAGAGCGTTAGCAGAATGCTGCTGGAGGTGGCGTTGCGCGGAATGGAGACCACCTTTTGCATATTTCCGGAGTTCACGGCCGTGCACAGTGCCGGTTTGTCGGTAGACTGGAAATAGAATTCATAGCGGTAGATCCGTTCGCCGGATGGTGCATAGACGGGATATTTGCTTCCCAAGGAGATGCCGAATTTGATGAGTCCCATAAAGGCGAAGATGCCTCCGCCGAGCATCACGGTGGCCGATAGATTGGCGTGTTCGGCAAAATAGGGCGCCTTGACGCTCCAAACAGCCAAGACAACACCCACAATAACCAGAATAAAGGAGAGATAAGAGATGGATCGGCGATAGATCAATGTGCCGTCCGAAACACGATCCAGTGTTTCGTCGATCTGTTCAAAATCGTTCATGGTAAGGATTTTATTTAAAGGGATGACGCTGCGATCATGACGGTGGCGTATCTTGCGGATCTTGTGGAATTCGATCGTCTGATACGCACGGGTCAAGGCGTGCAAGGGTCAGCATGGAATGAAAAAAGATTCCGAGGCCGCACATGAGGATCATGACGGTGAATTCTGCAATAAAATTCGACTCTCGGCGTGGCTTCTGAAAAGAGATACACGCTGTGCGTGAAAGGCCGCTACACCACACAAACCCTTCTGGGGAAGAGAGGGGTTGGCATGGTGTGGGGATGTGAAGCCGCTAAATGATGATTTTGCGCGTGGCAAAGATGTAATATCCCGTTTGTCGGAGTTCGGCCCATTGCCGATCCTGCTCGTGTCGGGCATTCTGCCAATGGCAGAGACTTAATTGATTCTGATGATGGTTGCGTTCCTCCAGTGCGTGAACGGCGTGGACGGCGACGGGGCTTCCCAAAAGCGTACCTCCGCCTAATCCGGAGGCCGATCCTGATACAAAGGCGTTGCCGGAGGCCGAAATTTCACCCACGGACATCGCCGAAGCCCAAGCAAAGAGTGCCTCTTTGGAGGAGGACTCTTCGACGACGGTCGATGACGGTGTGGTCGTTTGTGCCGCTTGCGTCGCGTTGGAAGAGAGACTCCACTCCTCCCCCCTACGATCCGACTGAGCCACAACGGAGAATCCCCATTGCAGCAACAGAGCCGATAGTACGGTGAGAAGAAGAAGGGTTCGGCGCATTGCGTTTAGTTGTTAGAATCAGTAATAAGCACAGCGTGCTATTTATGAACAATCACCCCGTCGGTATATCCAATCTATACCGTGAAGAAAGGGCTTAATCCTTATTTTCGGTCGCTTAGGCGTGCCATCGCAGGCTCTTTCAGCAAGAGATGAGATCTCGCGGAGATCGACTGCTTCGGAAGCAAATATACGGGTAATTCTCCGATTTGAAAGCATTTCGTCGAATTTTTTGAGGCAATGTTCTTTTTTGGAAATTTGACGTAACACCTGACGAAGGCGGTTTCGTATGTTGGGGGCTTGGAATCCTCGGATTGCCTCCAAGCGGTGAATCTCCGGAGCCGAAGGCGTGCGATCCTCCCTTGGCGTCTTTCTGATTGCGCTCTCCCGTGGTGACTCCACAAGAGGGTTGAGCCGCTACTCCTCCCGATACTCAAAATCGGAAGCTTTGTGAGAGGTCTCCTTGGAGGAAGAGGCGGGTGCTTCACCTTGTGCCTTCTGTGCCCGTTTGGTGGCGGAATCGTCGGGCGAGGCATCGCTGCTTCCCTTGGCGGTTTTATGGGCGGAAGAGTCCGGTTTTTGGAAGGAGGGAAGATAGATGCCCTGGGGTAGGGAGTCGGTTCCCAAGGCGAGGTGAATCGTCATGCCCCGTCGGACTGGCGTTCCCGGTGCGACCGATTGGCTCTCCACCCCGCCCGCTCCGGAGAAGGAGACCGTCATGCCCCGTCGTTCGAGCAGGTAGAGTGCCTCTTTGAGTCCCATGCCGATGACCGAAGGCACGTCGTTCGACCAACTGTCATAGCCGATGTAGTGGATCGTCGCGGAATCGACGGCCACGATGCCGCGCCATGCCGCCTCGCCACGGCGACCCTTATACGGAACCTCAAAGTGATAGGCTACCTCGCGAATCTCTTCGGCTCGTCCGGCTTTGAGCAGCGGGGTCTCCTCCTTGCGCTTTTTGCGTTTGGAGATGGGGGTTTGCCACGCGGTATTCTTGGCGTAGACCCTGTCGGCTATCGCTTTGAATACGGGGCCGGCCAAGGTGGCTCCATAGTAGAAGCGACGATGCCCCGGCCCGTTGTAGGTCTTGAGCGAGACCAGACAGCTGTATTTCGGATGGTCGGCCGGGAAGTATCCTACGATGGTTGCCAAGTAGTGACGCCCTCCGTTGCGATCGGCATATCGGCCGTTGTGAGAGACTTGGGCGGTTCCCGTTTTGCCTCCGACCTTATAGTAGGGATTTCGCAGGATTTTGGCGGTTCCCTCGTCCACAACGGCCTCCATGGCTTCACGCACCTGGGCGATCGTCTTCTTGGAGGCGATGGAGTTCACCATGGTTTGGGCACGATAGGTACGCAGGGTCTGCCCGTATTGTCGCAACTCTTTGACCAAAAGTGGGCTCACCATCTTCCCGTCGTTGGCTACGGCATTGTAGAAGGTGAGGGTCTTGAGCGGGGTGATCAGCAGGGCATAACCGTAGGCCATGTTGGTGAGGGTGGTCTTATCCCAAAACCGATCCCCGGGTTTGCGGATGACCGGAGCGCGGCTTCCGGCAATCTGCATCGGGAGGGGTTCGTTCAACCCCATCTGATAGAGTTTCTCGACGAAACGCTTCGGACTGTCGTGGTAGTATTTGTTGACGGCAAGCGCAAAGCCCACGTTCGAGGACTTCTCGAAGACCCCTTTCAGGGTCAGCGTGCCGTAGCCGTGGGTGTCGGTGATTTTTGCCGCTCCGATTTGGGCGT
>JAQUZZ010000180.1 GCA_028691095.1 Alistipes sp.
AAATCACCCGAAGGATCAAAAAAAACGGATTACCCCTTGGGATATTGACAAAAAGCACTACCTTTGCCACGCTCCCTCGAGTAGGGAGGTATAGTGTGAATTTAAAAAACTAAACAATGTCTGTAAAAATCAGATTAGCACGTCGTGGTAAAAAGGCTTATCCTTTCTATCACATTGTCGTTGCCGATGGCAGGTCACCACGAGATGGTAAATTTATCGAAGCAATCGGATCGTATAATCCGAACACGAATCCTGCTACCATCACGCTAAACTTTGATCAAGCGCTCAATTGGCTGGAGAAAGGGGCACAACCCACCGATACCTGCCGCGCCATTCTCTCTTACAAAGGCGTTCTGTACAAGAAGCATTTGTTGGGAGGTGTCAAGAAAGGAGCGTTCAGTGCTGAAGTAGCTGAGAGCCGTTTTGCTCAGTGGATGGAACAGAAGTCAGGGCTGATTGCCAGCAAGACCTCTAAACTCTCTGCCGACAAAGAGGCTGCTACCAAGGCTCGTTTGGCCGAAGAGACCAAAGTAAAAGAGGCAAAAGCACAGGTCGTAGCCGCTAAGAAGGCTGAGGTTGCCGCTGCTGCTGCCGAGGCATCTGCACCCGAAGCTCCGGCTGAGGAGGCTGCTGCCGCTGAGGCTTAGTCATTCCACGATTGGCGAAGGTGATGCAACAGAAGGTAGGCCGTATCTCAAAATCTTTTGGGACACACGGCGAACTCCAGATCGTATTATTCGACACCTTCCCCGAAGTTTTCGACGTAGAGGAACCGTTGTTTGTCTTTATCGACAAGCTTGCGGTTCCTCTTTTTTGTCGACGTTTTGAGCGTCGCGGACAACGAGGGGCTGTGGTTGAGTTCGATGATTTTGGGAGTGAGAAGCGTACTTCCGAACTCATCGGGTTAGAGCTGTTTCGGGAGGAGGCTGCACAGGAGAGGGAGGTGTTGGATCCCGATGCCGAAGAGTTGGATCCCGAAGCCCTGATCGGATTCCGCGCGGTGATCGAACCCGACACCGAGGGCATCTTGGAGGAGTATATCGACGGAGAGAATCCGTTGTTTGTCCTCTCCTTGCCGTCGCATTCAGAGGTTTATATTCCCGTGGTCGATGAGTTTATTACCGAAATCGACGTCGACCAACGAGTCATTCACTTCCTGCTTCCCGACGGATTGGTCGACGTGAACGACTAAACATACGTAAGAATCGCTTCTCCGCAAGCCTATCGTAGCGTGCGAAACATCGCAGGACGGAGCTTGCCTTGAAATAATCCAAACAGTTCTCCCCGACCCTTATTCTCAAAGGGTCGGGGAGAACCGTTTTTTAGGGTTGAAATAGGCGACGAAACGATGCAATTTTACCTTGAAATACCTATCTTTGTTAGGAATGCACCCAAGAAGCCTTCTCCGCTGAAGCGGGGATGACTTCAAGACTGTAACCTAACTCTTAAAAATAATCCGAATGAAACGACAAGGAGTTTTGTTTCTCTTTCTGTGTCTTTGTGCAACTTCGCTTTGGGCACAGATGCCCCAACCCCAACCTTTGTATCCCCAGGGGGTTCCGAGTAGCAACGGGATTGATCCGGCACAAAGTAGCGACAACGGGGAGGTGGCTGCGGCAACAACGACCCCCGACTACACCCTCTTTCAGCCCTCCCGCAATCTGCGAAACGGACAGGCGGTGATCGTATGCCCCGGTGGAGGCTATGGTTGCACCTGCTACGATCGCGAGGGCTTCGAGGTGGCGCAGTGGCTCAATACGCAGGGCATTACGGCCGTAGTGCTCCGCTATCGTATGCCCAATGGCCATCCCGAGATTCCGATGGAGGATGTGCGTGCCCTATTTGGGATTCTTTGCGCCAATGCGGAGGCTTGGGGTGTTGATCCGACGCAGATCGGGATCATGGGTTTCTCGGCGGGCGGACACTTGGCCGCGACGGCCGCGACGCATATCGCCTCGGCGGAGACGCGACCCGCTTTTGCGGTGTTGATCTATCCGGTCATCACCTTTCGGGAGCCTTATGCCCATCTGGGAACCCGTCAGAACCTGTTGGGGGCAACCCCGACGGCCGAGCAGATCGCCCTCTACTCCAATGAGGAGCAAGTCTCGGCTCAGACTCCGCCCTGTTTTATTGCCTTGAGCGATAACGACGAGGTGGTTCCGGTACAGAACAGCATGATGATGTATAACGCGCTGAAGCAGTATAACATTCCGGTGGAGTTGCATATCTATCCCACGGGACATCACGGATGGATTGATCGTTTTGTCTATTGGGACGAGTATCATCGCTCCTTGGCTCGATGGTTGATGCAGCAACGTGAGAGTGTGAAGGAGAAGTAGAGTATTCCACGCGATTCTGCTTCAGAATCAGCGTATAAAAAGGCGTTTCTCTCCCCATTTTCGACCGTTTTGCATGAAAAATGAGGGAAAGTTGGAAAATTCAAAACCTTTGTGTACATTTGCCTTAAAGAAAGGGTTCTGACCTCCATTCGAGGTCGGGCTTTTTCTTTTTTGAACACTTCAGCACGATGTGCGCCAAAGAGTATGTGTCACGACTGATCTTGCTTTTTTTGTGGGAGAGGGCGTGACCGTCGTTTGTATAGCATACGAGAAGTGGAACCAACCAGAGCACGCTGTGCTTTAAGAACCAATTCATGAAACCTAAAACACGATTTTTCATTTGTGTTGTTTTTTTGTTACTCTCTGTTTTTTGTTTGGGAGGGAGTGTAGTATTGTGTCTGATTTATGGCGGAAGCAAAAACCTGATCACAGCCTTGATATTGTTGTGCTGTACCTTCTCCTTCCTGTACCTACTTCGACAGATGCTTAATCTCAATGACTGAAAGACGGGTTTCTAAACATTTACATTTTAACGTTTTATTATTATGGCATCAAACATTGTTTATTTAACCGAGGCCGGATTGCAAAAGCTCAAAGATGAATTGGATCATCTTCGTTCGGTAGAGCGTCCTGCTATTTCTGCCGCCATTGCCGAAGCGCGAGACAAGGGCGATTTGTCGGAGAATGCAGAGTATGATGCGGCCAAGGAGGCTCAGGGTATGCTCGAAATGCGTATCGCCAAATTGGAAGACACCGTTGCTAATGCAAGGGTGATTGACGAATCTCGGATCGACACTAAAACCGTGCAGATTCTCAACCGCGTCACGCTTAAAAATATAGCTACCGGAAAAATCGTGGAGTACACCTTGGTCTCGGAGAATGAGGCGAATCTCAAAGAGGGGAAACTCTCGATTGGGACTCCGATTGCCAAGGCGTTGCTTGGACACAAGAAGGGCGAAGAGGTCGATGTGAAGGTTCCTTCGGGACTCCTTCGTTTTGAGATTGTGGGTATCTCCATCTAATCCGCATGGAGGCCTCGTGTTCGGGAAGACTTTAGAGGCTGAAGGGTGACAGAGCGGTTTCACGCTCATCCGCACTTCCTTCTTGAGTTTACCTCCCCACCACCACCTTACTCCTTACCTCAAAGAAAAAAGAGAACGCTGTGAATGCACAGCGTTCTCTTTTTTTTGAGCTGTTGACGAGGATTGAACTCGTGACCTCTTCCTTACCAAGGAAGTGCTCTACCACTGAGCTACAACAGCCTAAATCTCTTTTGCATTTCCATCCATGTAGGATGGATTTGCGGGGACAAATGTAGTGTTAATTTTGAATTTTACAAAGATTCAGCTCGGTTTTTTTGTCCTTTTATCTGCCTGTTGAGCGTAAATCTATGATTCCCAGAAATATTAAAATCATTCCGAAGCCTGAATAAAAATCAAGTTTCCTCGGTAAACGCAAGCTGAATTCCCCTTTTCCACCGTGGCTTTCCCTAATCCTCCCCGTGTTCTCGATCGGCGACTCGCCTTTTTTCATAGAACCCCACTTCCAATGGTGGTGGGGTGAGTACCGCCACACGCCTATTCCACATCGAATTGTCGTCATTCTGTGCCCTTCGAACAGTCTCGTCTTAAAAAAAAAGTCCAAATACAGCGCGCTGGTATTAAGAGTCTGTTTAAAAATATTTGGTTTACAATACTGATCATCAGTTGTTTAATTGGATTTAATTTTGTATCTTTATGTTTACCAATACATTAAGATATTGAAAAACTTTCCGACCAACCTC
>JAQUZZ010000181.1 GCA_028691095.1 Alistipes sp.
CTGAGTGCCGTCTCGTCCGAGAATTACAACGATATTTTTCAAGAGAAGAGCATCATCACGGCCTTCAAAGAGGCCGGATTCGAGACGCTCTATATCTCCATTCAGGTTCCCAATCGGTCGCTCATCGACTACTTCTCCGAAGAGGCCGATCGACGGATCGACATCTCCCCGCGTGAAAACCAACTCTACACCGACAACCGTCCCGACGGCGAAATGTTGCCCTATTTGCGTCAAGTGATCGATTCGAGCGACCGCAATCTCTTCATCGTCCTCCACACCTACGGATCTCACTTCGACTACACCAAACGCTACCCGCGGGAGTTTGCGCAATTTCTACCCGATCAAGCCTCCTCGGTCAATCACGAAGAGCGCGATCGCGTGCAGAATGCCTACGACAACAGCATCTTCTATACCGACTATCTGTTGGATGAGATGATTGCCGTGCTGGAACAGACGCAATCCTGCTCGGCACTCTTCTACTGTGCCGATCACGGGGAGGATCTGATGGACGACGACCGCAATCGTTTTCTGCACGCCTCCCCCACCCCAACCTACTACCAGCTTCATGTTGCCTCCATCGCATGGTTCTCCGAGAGCTATCGGCAACAATTTCCCGCAAAATACGAAGCCAGCCAACGCGCCCGTCAACGACCCTACTCCACCGGATGGGTCTTCCACACCTTGGCCGACATGGCCTCCCTGCGAAGTCCCTACATCGACACGACACGCGCACTGACCAACGACGGGTTCACACCCACCCTCCAGCGAATGTACATCACCGATCACAATCAAGCGATCGAGTTTTACAATACGGGGTTAGCCCCTGAGGATCTGAAGGCTCTGGATCAACACCACATTGCCTATCCCAAAGAGCAGGTTCACCGGATTCTCTACTAATCAGTAGCGGAGTCTCCCGCCTCCTCTTCTTATTACCACAAATGACAGGGTTCACTCAGAAAAAGAGTGAACCCTGTCATTTGTGTTACAAAAACACAGTTGTCCTACGACAACTTGATGTTACTTTTTAGCCTCTTCAACAGACACCTTACGGAAATCTTTCAAAAGCTTGGAGAGTTCCAGCGCAGCCTTACGAGCACGAGTTCCGGCAGCTTTGTTGTTCTTTTCCACTTGCAGATCAGCGTTTTCGGTGAATGCAGCGATCTGTTCTTTGATCTGAGCAACCAATTCTTTCATCATTGATAACAATTAGAGGTTAGACATACGAAAATTTGGCCACCTTGGGTTCCGAAGGAATCTCGATCTCCTTTGAAGAAACCATTTATTTCACCTCAGACCGACAAATCGCCCTATTTTCTCAGAAATATCAAATGCAAATGTAACAAAGTATCCTAACAAATAAAAGGTTAGAACATTTTTTTTAGTTTGTCGCTCATCTTTTTTTCTTCAATTCGACCTTTCACCCTTTCTTTAAGACTCGACGGTGTACTTTTTTTCGGAATCATACTCATAAAATAAGTCTATCACACAGTGATTCAAATAGAAATAAGTCCGGGTAGAAATAAAGAAATACAATAAGGTCTCGTCCCTCTCCAAGCACGCTCCCCGAGGGTTTCCGAATCGAATCATAGGATCTCATCGTCACAAAATCGGGGCTCGATCCAGCATTCCAAAAGGCTCGAATACACGCCCGATCCTCCGACACACCCCACAAAAAACATTCGACAGAACTGAAACAGCTCTGTCGAATGAAATAAGAAATCAGAAGCTACATCGTCGGCAATAGAGAGAGATTCCCGCCCTCACACCCCGTAGCGTTCGTAGTGTCTACTGTGCCCAGATGCAACGATAGTTGAAACGACGGTTCGGAGCCGTATCCCCATGCGTACACAACGAGATCGGATCCACCAACTCCGTCGGATTATCGCTCCACTTGAAGTCAAAGGAGAACTTCGACCCGTTCAACCCCAGCAGTTTCCGTGGAATACTCAACTCCAGTTGCGATCCTTTCACCGCATAGGGCAGTTCTGCCACCTCAATCCATGCCTTGGTTTTTGCATCATAGCGCATCAACGTTGTGGTTTGAGCATCCTTGACCTTGTAGTTCACGATGAAATCATAGCCATACCATCCGGTTGAGGCATTCTGATCCGAATCAATCAACAACAACATCCAGTTGGGGTCGGTCGAGGGGGTCAACGCCTCTGCGGTCTCGGCATAGAAGGCAATATCTTTCTTTCCTACCGCCACCTTGGAGGTGATAATATCATTCCGTCCCGAATTATTCACATACCGCTC
Organism: Alistipes sp.; assembly: GCA_028691095.1. Classification (GTDB taxonomy): domain Bacteria; phylum Bacteroidota; class Bacteroidia; order Bacteroidales; family Rikenellaceae; genus Alistipes_A. Next base: position 2,257 of record JAQUZZ010000181.1, read on the forward strand.
GCCGGCATAGCCGATCGCATCCCGATGGAACGTGTCGCCCTTCGTGTCGCGATACTCGATTTGGAGGTTTGCCCACTTGGCAAAGTCGCCGTCTACGCTCGTCTTCTCCAACCCTTTGAGTTGCGGAATAGGACGCACGCCCTTGTAGCGACGCAGGTTCTGAGCCATCTGCATATAGTAGTTGTCGGTATATCCTCCCTTCATCGGCTGGATACCTCGATTGAACTCCATATTATACTGATCCACAAAGAAGAAGGTATTGTCACGACCCAACCACGGAGTGGTTTTACGACCCGTAGGCTGATATTTTCCGGCCGTCCATTCGTTCCAGTCGTTGAGATAGAGGAACTCCGGATTGGCCTGAAGGGCGTAATCGAAGCTCTCCTGGAAGTAGATGCCATAATGGGTTGGATTCTTCACCTTCTTACCCAACCAAGGCACATAAGCCTCTTTCGGCATATCAAACTCGTCGAGTTCCGGCTCTCCGGACTCGCGCGACCACGATTTACCCACACCCATATTCTCCTTGGTCATGGTCACCGGATGTTGCGCCGGCGTGACGGCAGCCTGTTCGCGTTTGCCCTTATGCGTCGAGAGCAACTCTTCGGGTTTTAGGCTTTTGATGCGTTTGTCGGCCAAACTATATCCGAAACTCCACTTATCCTCCCCACCGATAAAACGCTCATTGGCCCATTCGTAGTAACCCCACCACATGGTGCGCAGGGTGAAGAAGTTCTTCACATCCTCCGAATAATCGTTGTAATTCTTCTCGGTGTAGTACGGATTGCCGTAATGCGGGTTTTGCGGATTGGTCACCGCATCCTCATCGTAATGCAGATTGGGGTTCGGCGTATCCTGACCGTTGGCGTCATACTTCGGGGTTCCGTTGTAGAGCAACAAGGGTTTGCCATCCCAATAGAACCACAGATCGGGGTATTGGTTCTTCTCATAGATGCGCTCATAGAGATCCTGCACCACCGTAATCACCGGCCCATTGAAGGCCCAGAAACAGAATTTCGGGACTTTGTTTCCCTCGGCCTTCACCTTCTCCATCGTGCGGAAAATCACATCCCACTCATCCCAATAACGCACCGCATTGGTCACATCCATAATCATCACATCCACACCGGCATCGGCCAACATCGAGAGATCCTTGCGAATCACCCACTCGTCCTGGCTCAGAAAGTATCCCATCTCCGGTTCGGCATAGTGATAGCTACCCTCCGTCCACAGCGGATTCTTGGCATCCAAGCGGGCATTGGGATCTTTCTCCAAGATTTTTGTTACATCGGCCGTATAGGGGCTCTTCAGTCCCGCCAGCCCCTGGGTGTGCCAAGTAATGTAGAAGATGCCGACCACACGACGCTGGTCGTTTTTCACAGCTCCCACCTCCTCGTACGAAGGCATGGTGCGCCCCAGGGCGTCGGTTGCCACCCATGTGTCGGGGTAGATGTCCCGATAATTGCTCTCCTTGTCGGAGGGTTGCTGGGCGAAGCTCCCGAACGGAACGGACAACAATGCTCCGCAGAGTGCCGAGTGCATTGCATGTCGCCAAGTTGATTTTTTCATAGCAGAAAGGTTTAGTTTGGTTGGTTGTATTTGTGAATCACTTTATTTTCAAGAATCTACATTCATAAAATCCAGATAAGAGGTTTATACTTTGATCCATAAAACGCACAAACGCACGCTGATGGAGATCCTCGGGCGCGATTTAGGCTTTATGCTGTGGACGCAACAGGTCGTTGAGCACCTTCACCGGTGAGAAGGTGGTAATGGGAACCTCGACAAAGAGCGTATTCCACTGAGCCATGGCTCCATTCCACAACCCG
>JAQUZZ010000182.1 GCA_028691095.1 Alistipes sp.
CCCTGTTGGCCGACGGCAGCTACTCCAAATATCGCGGAGTGACCGATCAATTCACCGAGGAGTACTTCCTGCTGAATGCCAGCATCGGCAAAAAAATCTTCCGCAACCAGCGCGGTGAGATCAATGTGACGGTCAACGATATTCTGAATCAGAACAAGAGTTTCGTCCGCAACGTGAGTGAAAACTACATCCAGAATGTCACTTCCAATGTCTTGGGACGTTATGTTTGCATCAATTTCGTCTTCAATCTCCGTAAATTCAAGGGGAAGGATGGCGAATCCTACGACCAACCGCAACGCTCCGGTCATGGAGAGGGTCGTCCCGCCGGAGCCCCTCCCATGGGAGGCCCTGGGGAAGGTGGCCCTGACGGCCCAAGAGGTGGCGGCATGCCGATGATGCCGATGGGTGGCGGTGGCGGCCCCGTCGGAGGTTTCTAATGCACGGGGAATCAAGATTTACAATAGTCATAAAAAATACAACGGGAGCATGGTCTGCTCCCGTTGTATTTTTTAACGCGTGTTGCTGTGTCGCACCTCCCTTGCGGGATTATTTTGATGCGTTGGCTTTATCTTGGCCGAGTTCAGTGATGTAACCCGAGAAATCCATATTCGACCGTGAGGTTCCCGTAATCAGCAGACGTGCCAACACCCCTTTGTTCACCGTTAAGGTGAAGGTAAATCGATCGGTGCCGTTGGGTGATTTCACATCCATCGTGATCACTTTTTCGCCCTTCTTGGTCACCTCTACCTTATAGGTAAACTCCGTCGAGGTGAATTGCAGCGGATTACTGCTTCCTAAATCCGAAGAGGAGAAACCCTTGCCGCTATAGGGTAGTTTCACCGTCAGGGTGTCCTTGTTCACTGACATCGTATTCATCTGGTTGAGCATGGATTGGTTGCTCCCCGAGGTGATGATCCGATTGGCTACAAAGGTGAAGGTCTTCTTCCCCAACAACTGATTCACAGCTTGTTCCACCAGAATATCATCGGAAGTCTGTGCAAAAATGCTCGAGGTACAGAAGAGACACAGGAGCGAGAAAAGCCATAATTTTTTCATGGGTTTGTGTTTTGAGTGATTCAATAAAGGAACTGCTTATATAACGATAGCAAGGTATAAAAAATTGAGCGTTAATCCAAAAAAATCATAATTCCATCCTCCCAACGCTTTGTTCCTCACAGCGTCAATGTTCACGACCAATGCGATAAGAGATCAAAGTGCCATTTTTCTTCTCTCTGTTAAAATTCAAGTTGATTAGCTTCTATGAATGGTATGAATTTTTGTGTATCTTTTGGGATAGTAGAATGCGTATATATGTTGAATGAACAACGTTTCGGCTTGTTTCAATGTGAAACTCCCGTTCACTATACGTAGTGCTTCAACCAACCCGAGTGTAAAAATCTATTCCTTTGCAAAATGAAGAAAACGTATCTTTTTTTAACTCTTTGTCTCTGCGGGCTGAGTTCCATTCCTGTCTCTGCGCAATGGAGCGTAGGCGTGTCAGGAGGGTACACCTACAACAAACTGACCACCTCGTCGGATTACAAGTACGACCTACGCTACAAGGCGCGTGGCGGATGGAGTATTGCTGTGCCGGTTCAGTATCGGTTTTTCGATTGGCTTGCCGTTCAAGCCGAGTTGTCGTATCTCCAAAAGAATTACCACCAGTATCGAGGTGCATCGCACTTCAGCTCCATCTATTGCAACGTGCGCAACAGTTATTTACAGATCCCACTGATGGCTCAGTTTTCCTTTGGTTCGGAGCGCGTACGAGGCTTCCTGAATGCGGGCGGATATATGGGATTTTGGCTTCGCAGTCGAGCTCAGGGAGTGGGTCTTAGTTGGGATATAACGCATGAAATGGAGGACAACAAGCCGTACTCCTCCAACGTGGAATTTGATTCACGACGCGATCGGCGGGTGGAACTCGGTGCGCTGGTGGGCTTGGGTGTGCAGTATAACCTCTCCCCTCAGATCCACTTGCAGGCTGAAGCACGCTACCTCTACGCCCTGACCGATATGCAGAAAAACAATATGCTCTTTCAGTTCCCCCGCTACAACAACACCTTCGTAACCCAAATCGGCATCCCCTACACCTTCCTTAAAAAGTAACTTCGTAATGAAAAAACTACATTATATTCTGTTTGTCGTACTCTGTGGCTGCATTGCATTGAGTGCTTGCCGTAAAGAGGCTCCCGAGTTATATGACCCCAATCAAGAGGGGCTGTGTATAAACAGTTGGGGAAAAACCTTTGAATCCTTCTGGCACGGCATGAACAACAACTATGTCTTTTGGGATGTCGATACCGTGGACTGGGATCGTATCTATGCGGTCTATAAGCCAAAGTTTGATGCCATAGAGGGACAGAGTGAGGCTGCAGACAAGCAAGCCGAAGCCTATTTTATGGAGTTTATTCCCTATTTGCGCGATCATCATTTCAACCTCACACTGAACCTGAATGGCACGCGGTTCAACCCTGGAGACTTGGAGGTTTTGACCCGAGACTATTATCATGATCGCTTCTCCTATGAAGCGTTTATGGGAACGGTTCAGAAGTTGCGCGAGGCGGGACGTATCACGGCATACAAAGAGGCCGAGGTGGCTTGCCCTCATACAGCAAAGGACACAATGCGGATGATCAGCTACAATCTGGATCAGGGCATCGTATACCTTCAGTTTGACGGTTTCTCGATTTCACACCTTTGCCAAGAGGAGCATCAAGCAGGCGATGAAGACCATGCCGCATTGACCGAGGTCTATCAGAACTATCGTAATTTAATCGAATCTCTACCCAACCTCAAAGGAGTGGTGATTGATGTGCGTCAGAACGGGGGAGGATACTATGAATTGGGAGAGGATATTTTGGGGATCTTAATCTCAGAACCTTTGACCTTTGCCGAGCAGCGAACCAAGAACGGCATGGGTCGCTTGGATTTTGCACCTTGGATTCCGACAACACTACATGTGCACCCCGACAACCATCCTGTAACCGTTCCGATCATAGCCCTTGCCGATCTCTACTCTGTGAGCATGTCCGAAATGACCTCCATGGCGATTTCGGAGATGCCCAATGGCTATGTGATCGGGGAACGTACCTTTGGAGGACACGGGGGGGTTATCAACCGCAACTACTCTTATGTGGGTACGTTCGGGAATCAAGTCTATGAGGTTTACACCTGCTCGGTGATGACACGACGTATGGATGGGAAGTGTTATGAGGGTATCGGTGTCATTCCGGATATCGAGTGTCACAATGACTCCACGCGCTTTGCCGCCGGAATCGACGATCAATTGGAACGAGCCGTAACGTTTATCAAAACTGGACGATAGCCTTCACACGGAGATGATACTCACGCAAAAGGAGAGCCAATGGCTCTCCTTTCTCGTTTTAGATACAAAGCGACTCTTCAGGTTATCCCCTCTCCTCCTCTTTCTTCATAAAGATCTCTCGCACCACCACCTTTCCGGCGCCGAAACATCCGCCCAAGAAGATAAAGGCTCCCAGAATCATCACCTTGCTGGCATTCGATTTTTTCACAGGCACCGAAGCCGGCTCAATAATCGTCACACACGGCGTTTGCTCCTGCACCTTCACCTTGGCCTGCTCCAACTGCTGTGCCATCTGATTGTAGATGCTGAAGGTAAGCTGTTGCTCGTTTTGCAACCGCACCAACTCCACGGCCGCAGCTTTCTTGGCCACATAGGTGTTGGCATCCGAGGCGTAGGCATAACGTCGTTGTGCCTCATAGTACTTCTCTTTGGCTTCGTTGTAGAGTTCTTGGGTGAACTTCAGGTCGCGCACGGCCTTCTCTGTCCGATAGGTGTAGATATACTCCTGCAACTTGTTGACCAACGAATCGGCCACGGTGGCCGCGATCACCGGATCCTGTGCGGTGGTGGAAGCGGTAATCACTCCCGTCTTTTTATCCACGGAGACGGCAATCCAATCGTTCAAACATCGGATCACCTCGCTCTGCTCTTTGGTTAAAGCCGCAGGATTGAGGGTATTCGAGGATTCCTCCTCCATAAATCGCGACATTGTCCAGCCCAAAAATTTCATCGGGGCGGAGATCACGCTGCTCC
>JAQUZZ010000183.1 GCA_028691095.1 Alistipes sp.
GCTATCAGATCGCCATGGCGCGGAACGACATCGAGATTGCCGTCACCCAAGCCTACCTGAACATTCTCTATGCCAACGAGAGCGTCAAGATCAATCGTCAGACCGTCGAGACGTCGTTGGCGCAACGCGATCGCTCGAAGGTTCTGCTGGAGGCCGGATCCATCTCGCCCAGCGATTTTGCACAAATGGAGTCGCAATACAGCAGCGACAAATACCAACTCACCGTGAGCGAGAATCTGCTGGCGCAACGCACCTTGGTGCTCCGCCAACTTCTCGAACTGGAACTGGAGGACCGCTTTGCCATCGACTTTCCGGAACTGAGCGAAGGCGAGGTGTTGGCCTCGATTCCTGAGTTGGCCTCGGCCTACCGCGATGCCTTAGAGGTGATGCCCCAGATCGACAACAGCGCGGCCAACATTCGCTCGGCACAGGTCAACGAACAGATTGCCAAAGCGGCAGGATTGCCCTCACTCACCGCCAGTGCAGCCATCGGCACGGGCAACATCTCCGGAACCAACTACTCTTTCTACAATCAACTGAACCATAAACTCAACGAGAACATCGGCCTCACCCTGAGTGTTCCGATCTTCAACAACCGACGCGCCAAAACCTCGATTGCCAAAGCCCGTCTGCAAACCAAACAGGCCGAAATCGAGCATCAAAGTGTCGAGAAAGAGTTGTTGAGTACCATCGAGTCGCTCTATCAGGATGCGGTATCGGCACAAAGCCGCTACATCTCGGCCACCGACAAGGTTCATGCCGCCACGGTCAGCTACCAGTTGGTCAGTGAACAATTCAATGCCGGCATGAAAAACACCGTGGAGCTGCTGACCGAGAAGAACACCTATCTCTCCGCCCAACTGGAGCAGACCCAGGCCAAATATCAAGCCGTACTCTCGATCAAACTGCTCAATTTCTACCGCAACCAACCCATTAATCTGTAAATCCAAAAACTCATTATCCTATGAAAATTCTCAAAACATTGGGCATTCTGGTCGTCGTGATTGCCCTCGCAGTAGGAGGATATAAACTGTTCTCGCAGAAACAGGCACAACCCAAGGTCAACTATAAGAGCGAACCGGTGCTCCGTGGTAAAATCGTCAACACGGTCACGGCCACGGGCACCATCGAGCCGATTACGCAGGTCGAGGTGGGCACGCAGGTGTCGGGGATCATCAACCACATCTATGTCGATTACAACTCGGTGGTCAAGAAGGGCGAGGTCATTGCCGAACTGGATCGTACCACCTTGGAGGCCGAGGTAGCATCGAGCACCGCCAGCCTGCAAGCCAACAAAACCGAATACGACTATCAACAGAAAAATTATGCACGAATCAAAGGGTTGCATGAGAAAAGCATGGTGAGCGACACGGAGTTCGAGCAGGCCGAATATCAGTATGAGAAGGCCAAAAGCAACTACGAGAAATCGCAATCGGATATGACCCGTGTGCGTCAGAACCTGAGCTATGCCACCATCTACTCCCCGATCGACGGTGTGGTGATCGACCGTGCGGTCGAGGAGGGACAAACCGTGGCCTCCAGCTTCAACACCCCGACGCTCTTCACCATTGCCAACGATTTGCGGCAGATGCGGGTGATTGCCGACGTCGATGAGGCCGACATCGGAGAGGTGGTCAAGGGTCAACGTGCCTCCTTCACCGTCGATGCCTTTCCCGACGACGTATTCCACGGAGCGGTCACTCAAGTCCGGTTGCAACCCACCACCACCTCCAACGTGGTAACCTATGAGGTGGTCGTCGATGCCCCGAACCCCGACCTGAAGCTCAAACCGGGGCTCACAGCCAACCTAACGATCTGCACCATGGAAAAGGATAGCGTACTGAAGGTTCCCCTCAAAGCCCTCCGCTTCCAGCCCGAAGGTCACGAAGCTCCCCAACTCGACTCCACCGACACCTATGCGCGCGTAGCGTGGGTACAGACCCCGCAAGGCATTACGGCCAAGGTTGTACATATCGGAAGCAACGACGGCATCTTTGTAGAGGTCAAAGAGGGACTCAGCGACAACGAGCAGATCCTCACGGGTATCGCTCTGGGTGGCACCTCGGCCGATCCAGCCTCCGCGCAAGGTGAGGGTCAAAGCCCCTTTATGCCCCAACGTCCCGGACAAAACCGCAACACTAAGAAATAGTCGCCATGGAGGAGTATATCATTCGGGTTGACGACCTGCGCCGCGACTTTACGGTGGGAAACGAGACGGTACATGCCCTCCGGGGCGTTTCGTTCCACATCCGCCAAGGCGAGTTCGTGACCATCATGGGAACCAGTGGTTCGGGCAAGTCGACCCTGCTGAATCTTCTGGGATGTCTGGACACCCCCACCTCAGGCGATTACTATCTGGACGGGGTCTCCGTGCGGGAGATGAGTCGCAACGAACGCGCCACGCTGCGCAATCGCAAAATCGGCTTTGTCTTCCAATCCTACAACCTTCTGCCCAAGACCACGGCCTTGGAGAATGTGGAGTTGCCCCTCTTCTACAACTCTGAGATTTCGGCCAAAGAGCGCAAAGCCCGATCGCTGAAGGCTCTTGAACAGGTGAGTCTTGCCGACCGCATTCACCACCGATCCAATCAGATGTCGGGAGGCCAACAGCAACGTGTGGCCATCGCCCGCGCACTGGTCAACGATCCGGTGATGATCTTGGCCGATGAGGCAACCGGAAACTTGGACACCTACACCTCGTTTGAGATTCTCACCCTCTTTCAACGGCTCTACGCCGAGGGGCGCACCATTGTGTTTGTCACCCACAACCCCGAGATTGCCGAATTCAGCAGCCGCAACATCGTCTTGCGCGATGGGAAGGTCATCGAGGATCGCATCAACCCCGCGATTCGCTCGGCAGCCGAGACCCTGGCAACGCTTCCGAAGCCGGAGTAACCGAGAGCCGGAAGCCTTCTTTCTCGTAACCGAAACTCAAAAACCGCACGCCCTGTGCTTACGTTGAAATTATGAACTACAAAAATCTATTCAAAATAGCGCTCAAGGCACTGGCCAACAACAAACTCCGAGGATTCCTCACCATGTTGGGGATCATCATCGGTGTGGCCTCCGTGATCGCCATGCTGGCCATCGGGCAAGGATCGAAACGCAGCATCCGCTCGCAGATCTCAGAGATGGGGTCCAACATGATTATGATTCACCCGGGAACCGGTCGATTCGGGGGTGTTCGGCAGAGCGGAAGCAGTATGCAGACCCTCAAGATGGAGGATTATCAGACCATCCTGCATGAATGCTCCTACATCAGCGCCTGCTCACCGGTGGTCAACAGCAGCGGACAGGTGGTCAACGGAGCCAACAACTCCCCTTCGACCATCTACGGGGTCAACAGCGACTACATGGAGATTCGCAAATACTCGATCCGTGACGGTGAGATGTTCACCGATCAGGATATTCGTCGCGCCACCAAGGTCTGCATCATAGGCCAAACCGTCGTAGACAACCTCTTCACCAAGGGCGAAGATCCGCTGGGCAAGACCATCCGTTTCGGAAAGATTCCCATGAAGATCATCGGGGTACTGACCCCCAAGGGCTACAACTCCATGGGTCAAGATCAAGACGATATTCTGATCGCCCCCTACACCACCGTTCAGAAACGAATTCTGGCCATCACCTATCTGCAAAGTATCATGGCCTCCGCCGTGAGTGAAGAGCTCTCGGCAAAGGCGATTGAGGAGACGAGTGCCATCCTGCGCCAAAACCACAAGATCAAAAGCGGAGCGGAGGACGACTTCAATGTCCGTTCACAAGAGGAGCTGAGCTCCATGCTCAGTTCCACCACGGAGTTAATGACTGTTCTTCTGGCCTGCATTGCCGGCATCTCGCTGTTGGTGGGGGGTATCGGCATCATGAACATCATGTATGTATCGGTCACCGAACGCACCCGTGAGATCGGACTTCGGATGTCGATCGGAGCCAAAGGACGTCATATTCTATGGCAATTCCTGATCGAGGCTGTCATCATCAGCATCGTGGGAGGACTCATCGGGGTAATACTCGGCGTGGGAGCCGCTGCGGCCATCAAGGCACTCGCAGGATGGCCAGTCTACGTGCAGCTCTA
>JAQUZZ010000184.1 GCA_028691095.1 Alistipes sp.
CTCAGTGTAGGTCTCGATGGTCACCGGAAGATTAGAAACGGGCGTACAGGGCGAGAGCCCCAACTGCTCGATGGCAAAGGTGTAGACAAAGGGTTTGATCGTCGATCCCACCTGACGTTTCCCCTGTTTGACCATATCGTATTTAAAGTAGCGATAGGAGGAACCTCCCACATAAGCCTTGATGGCTCCCGTCGAGGGGTCAAGCGCCATAAACGACGAACGCAAGAATCGTTTGTAGTAACGAAGGGAATCGTAGGGGGTCATGGTGGTGTCGCGGTCGCCTTTGTATCCGAAGATCCGCATCCGCGTCGGGGTGTGAAACGCCTTCTGAATCTGGTCGTCGGTTGCACCCTCCCGTTTGAGGAACCGATACCGGTCTGAGGTTCGCATGGCGCGGTTCATGATGGTCTGCTCCTCCTCCTTGCTGATCTCTGAGAAGATCGAGCGTCGCCATTGAATCACCTGATCCATCTTAGGCTGCACGTTGTCACGCATCTGCTCCCACAGAGCCTCCTCGGCAAAACGCTGCATCGTCGCATTGATGGTGGTGTAGATCTTCAGTCCATCCTTGTAGAGGTTGTAGGGTGTACCGTTGGCCTTGGGGTTCTTCTGACACCAGCCATAGAGCGGATTGTTCTCCCACTCGGTCACCGCTGCCTGATACTCCCATTCGCCCTCCGCGCCCTCACCGAATGCACCGCGTTTGGGTTTGTCGGCCGTCATCACCTGACTCAACATCGCACGGAAATAGGTTCCCGTACCCTCATCATGCGAAATGGGGTGATAATTCAATTCGATCGGGATTTTTTGAATCGAATCTCGCTCTTTACGGCTTAGGTAACCCGCCGATTTCATACGATCCAACACCGTATTGCGTCGCAACAAGGCGCGATCGGGGTTGCTACGCGGGCTATATCGGGTCGGGGCATTCACCACCCCCACCAACATGGCCGCCTCCTGAATATTCACCTCCGCCGGCGTTTTATTGAAGAAGGTGTGCGCCGCCGACTTGATGCCAAAGGCATTGCTCCCATACTCCACCGTATTGAGATACATGGTGATAATCTCCTCCTTGGTGTAGTTATACTCCAGCATTACCGCCGTAATCCACTCTTTGAGTTTGGCGATCACCAAGGTGGAGTTGCGTGCGACAGAGCTGTTATAGACCGTCGTATCTCGCGGATAGAGGTTTTTGGCCAACTGTTGGGTGATCGTGCTACCCCCTCCTTGCTGTCGATTGCCGAAGGCCAAAGACTTGATGGCCACACGCGCCAAGGAGATAAAATCAATTCCCGAATGGGAGTAGTACCGCATATCCTCCGTGGAGACCAAGGCGGCCACCAAAGCGGGCGAAAGCTCCTGATAATCGACATAGGAGCGGTTCTCGATAAAGAAACTACCGATCATCTCCCCATCCTCGGAGTAGACTTCGGTCGAAAGATTATTTTTCGGATTTTCGAGCTCCTCAAACGTAGGGAGCTTACCAAATGCCCCTAAACGAATCAATAAAAGAAGAAAAAGAATCAGTGCAACCGGCGAAATAATTAAAATCCAGAACCATTTGACGGCTCGCGGAGTCTTCAGCCGATCCACGATTGTTTGTTTGGTCATACCCATAACTCCATCTCTGTGCAAGCTCCCACGGGGTGATCTCCTTATGAAACCAGCCTTCGCAAGAGGCTATACAATAAGTAACCCCAAAGAATTATTAAACCCTTTAATCACGGTATATATCAGATATACCGATGTGTTGATTGCTAATAAATAGCATGCTGTGCTTGATAACGTAAACCGTATTTTCAGACACGGCACAAAGGTACGTTTTTAATTGTGAAGCACATCGCATTAGCCCCGGTTTTTGTCGAAAAGAGCCGTGGCATGGCTGCGCTCCCTTTATGCAACGAAGAAACCGTATGTAATATTTTGTTCGATACCGCACCCCTCCTCCTCCACACCGTTGGGGGAGGTGCTTTTCAGCGGTATTGCAAGAATCGGAATCCTAAAAATCAAGAAATATATTTCCAGTTCTATCCCTAACGCTCTTGGGAATGCGTTGGATGAAAGCTATTGTGTCCTTCGATAACCCCCTCCCAACCTCCCCCACACCGTTGGGGGAGGAGCTTTTTAGCGGTGTTACACCCTTTCTAATCCGGATGCACGCATCGCTTGAGCCGATCCTACTCCAGCTCCACCCGATAAGGGGTCAAGGCCTGGATGCTATGGGGATAAAAAATGGTACGCAAGAGTTCATATTGGGCATAGATCGACCCGAAAGAGCCTTCAAAACGCGGCTTCTGCATCCGTACCGACAACAGATCCAAGAGCTGTGTCCAACGATCGGGGGTCGCTTCGGGAGAGACAATCCGGAAATCTTCGGCCACACCGGCACGATCTGCCGCCAACGCAATGGCATCTTTCAGTCCGCCAAAGCCGTCAATCAGCCCTACACCCTGCGCGTCGGCACCCGTCCACACGCGGCCACCTCCAATGCGATCGACCTCGGCCACGCTCATATTTCTACCGCGCGCCACGCGATCCACAAACGCCGTGTAGACCCGTTCGACACTGGCCTGCATAAACTGCCGCTCCGGATCACTCATCGGGCGCACACCCACCACCCCAAAGGCGGTTAAATCCATATCCGCAGAGGGATTACTCTTCACCACATCCACCGTGATCCCTAACTTCTCCTTCAAACCCTTCTCCCCGTTCATCATCAACCCGAAGACTCCGATCGACCCTGTTAAGGTGGTCGGAGAGGCTAAAATCGCATCGGCCGGGCAGGAGACATAGTATCCGCCCGAAGCGGCCATGTTGCCCATCGACACCACCACCGGAATACGACTCCGCACACGCTCCACCTCATGCCATATAATCTCCGAAGCCAGGGCACTCCCTCCCGGAGAGTTCACTCTCAGCACCATGGCCTTCACCTGTTTGTCGCGTCCGATCCGTGCAATGCGACTCGCCAAAGCGTTGCCTCCTACCAAACCTTCACGCCCCTTGCCATCCACAATCTGTCCCTCGACATAGACGACGGCAATTTTATTCTCCGAAAGGTTGTCGGTGCTCGTCGTCTCCTGTTGAATGTAATGATCCAAGGAGACATAACGCGGTTGCTCGGCCAAGGAGTCCAGACGGGTCTGCTGCATCCACATCGAATCGACCTGCGTCGCATAACACAACGAATCGACCATCTTCAACGCCACCGCCCGATCGGCATCGGTAATCGCCAGTTGGGAAGCATACCCCTGCAAGGTGGTTGAGTCCAGACCGCGAGCATGGGCAATCTCTCCCACGATATGTCCCCACAACGAACCGATCAACCGATCCATTTGCAACCGATTCTCCGGACTCATCTGCTCACGGATAAAGGGTTCGACCGCCGATTTAAACGAGCCGTGGCGAATCGCCTCGACCTGCACACCTAATTTATCCAACAATCCTTTATAAAACGCCACACCCGACGCCATACCCATCCAAGAGAGTGAACCTTGGGCATTGAGGTAGATCCGATCGGCCACCGAAGCCAGATAGTAGGAGCCTTGGGTGTAGGTGTCGGCATAACTCACGATGCGCTTCCCTGAGGTTTTGAAGCTCAGCAGGGCATTGCGTATCTCCTCCATGGTGGCCATCCCCATGCCGGTTGTGGCCGAGAGGTCGAGGTAGATGCCCTCGATACGATCGTCCGAGGCGGCTTGTTCGATCGCACGCAACACATCCACTAAGGCGTAATGATGTTCCACCTCCAAGGAGAAGAGATTATCCAATCCCAAATCAGAGAAGGGGTTGCGCGTCGGATCATCGTAAATGGGGGTGCGAAAGTCTAATTTCAACACCGACTGCGACTCCACAGCGGGGGTGGCGGGGGTAAAGAGCGTCATCATCCCCGCAAAAAACATCACACTCAGTACGCCCAAAACAAGGGTTGAAGTGATAATGGCCAAAAAACAAGCCCCGAAAGTAGTTCAAAAATGCTTCATAATCATACGATTAAGTTGTCTGTCATAGGCTTTTAAAGCGCCTCTATTTCGATACCCCCCCACACCGTTGGGAGAGGT
>JAQUZZ010000185.1 GCA_028691095.1 Alistipes sp.
TCCTCATTGAAGGTATGCTTGACATTATCAGCACGGTTACCCGCCTCCTTCAACTCCGAGGCCGTCGTTCCGAGGTAGTCGGTGATGTAGATGCCGACCTCATCGCCATTGCAAAAACCCGCATCATTAACCCGGGTTTGATAGACCTGCTCGATGTCGCCCGACCATACAATCTTACGATTGCTGTTGTCGACCTCACTCATTCCGGAGTCCTCTTTCATGCAGGCGGTCTGCATCAGCACGCACGCGATGCCGATGCTCCATAAGTTTAGATTTGTTTTCATATTCGATAAGTTTTGATTATTCTACCACTCCTCCGTGGTCATCCGAGTCGCTCTCCCAACCGGCAACCCCGATGTTGATGCCATTACCCAGACGGTTGATGATTAAGGTACATTTGTGTTGTTTCCCCGACTCCAAGGTCAGCGATTGACGCAACGCATAGCTCTCCTCCCCTATTTTAACCTTGATTAAGTCTACGTTCTCCACGCTTTGAGGCAATACCAAGGCGCGGTAGTAGTCGGCTTCAGTGCGGGGGGTGATGTCGGCAACGTCGCCTGTGGCACTTACCGCACCCGTGGAGAGGTTGAAGGTTCCGTGGGTCTTGGTGTTGCAAATTACAACGCCACTGACCGCCGCCTTGAGGCTCTGCACAGTGTAACCTGCTCCGGGCGTAAGGTAGATCAAGAGGTTGCTCATCACGTGTCGGGTTGTGATCGACACCACATCAGCCGTGGGCGCAATCCCCGTCGCCTTACCCCACAAGAACTCACTGGCTTTGTAGTCGGCCTCTGTGCTTTGGTTGGTTTTGACGCTCACCGCGCAGGCTGCAATGTCGGCCACCGAGGCACGATAAGGGTAGTAACAATAGAAATCGGCCTTCGTGGTTTGGTCTTTCCAATAGATTGTCTGGTCGGGCGTCCATAGGGTCGTGTAGGTAAACCGCTCATTATCGACATAGTTTCCCGAAGAGGAGAGCGTTCCGGCCGAACCGCCCGTGTAGTTGACCACGTAGAGTCCGACCTTGTCGCCCGACTCGTAGTTTGAGTCGGTTACACGCGTCCAGACGGCCGTGGACAATCGAATGGGGATCGCTTTATCCTCCGGTTCGGGTTGGGGTGGCGTGGTTTGATCGCCTCCCTTTGAGCAACTGCCCCCAAGGGTGCAGAGTGCCAGGATCAGTAGAATTTTTTTCATAGGTTATGTTTTGATGTAAAATAAAAGGGTCGTAAATAACTAACAATAAACATATTTAGTACATCATGCATATTCTGTGGAGCAAGAGTTCAATCGTTCTTTGGCATCACTTAATAGGTATACAAAGACACAGCGAGAGCTTCAAATCTTTTCCTCTCTAAGGTCCGACCAAGGTACCCATACCACGAAAAGCGAAGCCCACGCTGTGAAACGCGAGGTTCGGAATGCTTTTCTTTGTGGTACTTTACCAAGAGTTCGCCTTGCGGGGGACTCTCTTCTTTTACTTGGTCGGTTTAAGAGATAAAGCCAAAGATTCTAAACTTCAAATATGTCTTTTACTTCCTTTAATTCATAAGCTCTGGTTTGTTTGAATTCAAAGTTAGCAAAAGTTTTCACAAACGTGGAACTTTTGCCAACAAAATTCTCTTGCTGCTGCGCCAAATCGCAGCAGATAGTCTATATTTTTTCGATTATTTTATGAGGGTTTACCCCCGCCTATGGCGTCACGTGCTTAATACCCCAAGATTCGCATCATCGAACGATAGCTCTGCTCCTTGGCAAACAGACGGGTGTAGTACTCGTTATCGCCCTTTTCGCGATCAATAATGATGTGTTTGGGAGCGGGGATGAGGTAGTGTTGAATACCGCCAAAGCCCCCCAGGGACTCTTGATAGGCTCCGGTATGGAAAAAGCCGATATACTGGGGCCCGTAATTGAGTTTCGGGAGGAAAATCGCATTGGAGTGCGACTCTCCGTTGTAGTAGTCTTCGCTGTCGCACGTCAATCCGCCCAAGAATACCCGCTGGTACTCCTTATCCCAGTTGTTGATGGCCAAGAGAATGTATCGCTGGTTGATGCCCCAGATATCCGGCAGGGTCGTCATAAAGGAGCTGTCGATCATATACCAACTCTCGCGATCGTTCTGCTGCTTCTGGTTGATAATCGAAAAGAGGGTTGCGCCACTTTCACCCACAGTAAACGATCCGAATTCGGTAAATATATTCGGTTCGGCAACTTGAGCCATGTTGCATATATTCTTGATCTGCGCAACAATCTCCTCGGTCATATACTCATAGTCGTAGTTGAAGGCCAGGGAGTTCTTGATGGGAAATCCACCTCCGATATTCAGTGAGTCGAGTTCGGGACAGATCTTCTTCAACTCACAGTAGACATTCATACACTTGTTCAACTCATTCCAATAGTAGGCTGTGTCCTTGATGCCTGTATTGATAAAGAAGTGGAGCATCTTGAGTTTAAACTTCTTGTTGTGGGCAATCCGCGTCTTGTAGTACTCCACAATATCATTGTAGCGAATCCCCAAGCGCGAGGTGTAAAAATCGAACTTCGGCTCCTCCTCTGAGGCAATCCGGATGCCGATCTTGCACTCGGTATGCAACTCGTTCTCGAACAGATCCAACTCCTCTTTGTTGTCGATAATCGGAATTGTATTTTCAAATCCCTTGTGAATCAACGACACGATATTCTCCACATACTGAGGACGTTTGAATCCGTTGCATACGATATAAATATCCTTGTCGATAATTCCCCCGTCATACAGGGCGTCAATAATATGAATATCATAGGCCGACGAAGTCTCCAGGTTGATCTCGTTTTTGAGGGCCTCTTCCAGCACAAAGGAGAAGTGCGAACTCTTGGTGCAGTAGCAGTAGTTGTAAGAGCCTCGGTAGTCGACCTTGGCCATTGCCACATTAAACAATCGCTTCGCCCGTTGGATCTGCGAGGTGATCTTTGGCAGATAGGTCACCTTCAGAGGGGTGCCATACTGTTTGATTACATCCATCAACGGCACTTCATGGAAGTTCAGTTCATCTTCAACCACCGAAAATTCATCCTGAGGAAAATCAAAGGTTTGCTCAATCAGATCCATGTACTTATTCTTCATCGCGCTTGGTATTTAAGCACAGCGTGCTATTGATTAGCTATTCACTTTAGTAACCTAAAAAAGAAGAATTGAAACCATCTCTTCCCTCCAATATCGTCCATTTTCTCAAATCCATCTTAGACGGATTGTACAAATTAGAGCAAAGTAGCGAAGATACATTTTTCAAAACAGCAGCAAAGGAGCGAATTATTTCAAAGATATGCAATACCACCTCCTCATCTCCTTTCGATTTTCGGATGCAATCCACAACACACGCCCTTCCAAGGCCTTTGCCCACGGCGACTCTCTGGATCAAATCTTACGCTTCTGCAGAGCTTGTGGCTCCATTTTTTGCTTCTCTGCAGAAAAAGCACTATTTTTGAACGTTCTTTATACAGCTTCTGGAATTTGGGAGTTCGCTCGGAAAAGACTTCCGGCCGCACCCTCGAATTTCGAGCTTTTCAACCATGCAAAATCGGGCGACTATGATACATCAGGTAATTGCAGCATACCTCCGCACCAACAAAAGATTGGTGATTCCTCAATTCGGAGCATTGATCCACAAAGAGAGCGAAGGCACGATCGCATTTGTCCCATTTCTCAAGAAAGACGACGGTGTACTCACCCAACAAGTGGCGGCCGCCTATGGAATCGACCTTGGGGAGGCCTCGGCGAAGATCGAAGCGTGGGTGAACGAGATCAAGACGCAAATCACCACCGTCGGCGCCTACCCGTTGGAGGGAATCGGCATTCTCCGGCTCGACCCCAATGGAATCTACTCTTTGATGGACAGCGTCTCCTCCAGCTTCAGCACACCGAAGGGGGAGGCTGTACGCCCGCAGGGGACTCCGTCACCCTCCGCACCCCCTGCCCCCAGTCGAACCATTTCCACTCTCGATCCCGCGACACAGGCACACTCGGGAGCCTCTCCGCGCCCTTATGCAGGACAACGACCGGAAGAGACCTCAAATGG
>JAQUZZ010000186.1 GCA_028691095.1 Alistipes sp.
GTTGCTGATGGCCGGTGTGTTGGCTGTACAGAGCTACTTCGACGCCACTACGACGGTCGAGACCGAGATCCGTGCGCTGGCCGACACTCTCTATCGAGCTGTGGATTGGCGTTGGGCGATGAACAACGGGTCGCTGTTGTCGCTGGGATGGAGTCCCGAGAGCGGCTTTGAACCCTACACCTGGCAGGGCTACAACGAGGCTATGATCCTCTACCTGCTGGCGATCGGATCGCCCGAGGCCGACAAAAAATTGGAGGGGTCGGTGTGGAATCAGTGGTGTTCGACCTATCAGTATGCGACCTTTCAGGGCTATGCGATGGTGAATTTCTCCCCCTTGTTCGGACACCAGTATTCGCACGTCTGGATCGACTTTGCGGGGATCAAGGATGCCTATATGCGGTCGCAACCCGGGCTCGACTATTTTGAGAACTCACGTCGTGCCACCTTGGCCAATCGTGCTTACTGTGTGGCCAATCCCAGCGGATACAAAGGTTACAGTGCGACGCTGTGGGGGCTCACCGCGTGTGACGGCCCGGGAGCCGGGACGTATGCCAAGTGGGGATATTACGCGCGGGGAGCCTCCTCTCTGGGTATCTACGACGACGGAACACTCGCTCCCACGGCGGCCGGAGGATCGTTTCCCTTTACGCCTCAGGAGTCTTATGCGGCGTTACGTGCCATGTGGAGCTACCAAAGCGGAGCGCTCTACACGGGGTATGGATTCTATGACTCCTTCAACCCCAGTGAATCATGGATTGATTCTTGGTGGATTGGGATCGACCAAGGGCCGATTCTGCTGATGATCGAGAACTACCGCACCCAGTTGATCTGGAACCTCATGAAGAAGAATCCCTATATTCTTCAGGGGCTACGTGAGGCAGGGTTCACCGGTGGGTGGTTGAGCTAAACGCAAGCGTCGTTGAAAAATCGGGTATCTTCTTTGCGGAGGATGCCCGATTTTTTGATGGGGTGGGTGGAAAAACAGGATGGAGTTTCATGGGTTTCTGTGAAAACCTTGCTAACTTTGTTCTTGAAAGAATGGAGATACGACGCTGTGTCTGTGGAAGATTTATGGGTCAAAAATGAGTGTGCCGCAGAATCACGTCCTCACCCCGAAAATGAATCCTATTAAAAAAATCCTATGAAGAAGATCGCACGACAACTGACCGACCTGATCGGCAATACCCCGTTGCTTGAACTCCAGCATTATGCAGCATTTCAACACTTGGAGGCGCAGGTGTTGGCAAAACTCGAATATTTTAATCCGGCCGGCAGCGTCAAAGATCGGGTTGCCGAAGCCATGGTCGACGACGCCGAGCAGCGCGGGCTGTTGGCTCCGGGAGGTGTCATCATCGAGCCGACCAGTGGCAATACCGGTGTGGGGCTTGCTTTGGTGGCTACGGTGCGGGGCTATAGGTTGATTCTGACCATGCCTGAGACCATGAGTATCGAGCGACGTAAGTTGCTTCAGGCTTTAGGGGCGCAGATAGTTCTTACGCCGGGAGCCGAGGGAATGAAAGGCGCGATAGCCAAGGCTGCGGCACTGCAAGCCGAGATCCCGGGGTCGTTTATTCCGATGCAGTTTGAGAATCCGGCCAATCCGGCCATTCATGAGAAGACCACGGGCGAGGAGATCTGGCGCGATACGGAGGGCGAGGTCGATCTGTTTGTGGCAGGTGTCGGCACGGGAGGCACGGTCAGTGGCGTGGGTCGAGCCTTGAAGAGGCATAATCCGAAGGTACAGATTGTGGCCGTGGAGCCGAAGGATTCGGCCGTGCTGTCAGGAGGCGCACCGGGACCTCACAAACTTCAGGGAATCGGGGCAGGCTTTGTGCCCAAGACCTTCGATGGCTCCGTGGTGGATGAGGTGATTCCTATTGCCAACGATGATGCGCTACGAACAGGACGTTGGTTGGCTCAATACGAAGGCTTGTTGGTGGGAATCTCATCGGGTGCGGCGGTTGCCGCGGCAACGCTTTTGGCCAAACGTCCGGAGCATCGAGGCAAACGGATTGTCGTGTTGTTGCCCGATACCGGTGAGCGTTATCTATCGACGGAGCTCTATGCCTTTGAGGAGTATCCGTTGTAATAGGGATCGAAGCAGATCGCATTTTTGAAGCACAAGAGATTGAATCTGATCGCTTGTGCTTCACGTTTTATCGGTATTTTACAGATGAAGACCCATTTTTGAGTCATGAAAACCATGGAATATTTGCAGATCGAGGGTGAGGTGTATACCGACCCTCTTCACCGCATCATCTACTCCAGCGATGCCTCCGCGTACTGCGAGGAGCCGTTAGGGGTTATGTATCCGCGCAACGACCAGGATCTTCGTGAGATCATAGCCTTTGCCCGTCGTCGGGGTGTCACATTGATACCCCGTGCCGCAGGAACCTCGCTGGCCGGACAGGTAGTGGGTGCGGGATGGGTGGTGGACATTTCCAAGTATATGAATGCGATCCTTGAGATCCAGCCTGAGCAGCGATGGGTGCGTGTACAGCCGGGGGTTGTGTTGGATGAATTAAACCTCTTCTGTAAAGACTATGGGTTGTTTTTTGCCCCCGAGACGTCCACTTCCAACCGATGCCAGATTGGGGGTATGATCGGCAATAACTCCTGTGGTTCACACTCGCTGGTGTACGGCAGTACGAGAGCTCACCTGTTGGAGGCCAAGGTGCTGTTGAGCGATGGCAGTGAGGTGGTGTTCAAACCCCTGACCCCCGCGGAGGTCGATCGTAAACAACAGGAGCAAACGTTGGAGGGTGCGATTTATCGTGGCATTATACGCCTGCTGTCCAATAAGGAGAATCAAAAGAAGATGATCGAGCACTTCCCCGACCGATCCCTCACCCGACGAAACAGCGGCTATGCGTTGGATCAGCTACTCTATACCTCCTATTTTGACCCCGCGTCAACGGAACCTTTTAATTTGTGCAAGATCTTGGCGGGATCGGAAGGCACTTTCGCCTTGATTACAGAGGCCAAATTGAATCTGGAGCCTCTTCCGCCCTCCCATAAGGGGGTGGTTGCACTCCATTGTCATACGCTGGAGGAGTCGTTTCGAGCCAATCTTGTGGCTCTAACGCATAAGCCCCGCGCGATAGAGCTTATTGATGGGAAAATTCTGGAGCTGAGTAAACAAAATATTGCCCAAAGCAAAAACCGATTCTTTATTCAGGGGGATCCCGAGGCCGTGCTCATTATCGAATTTGCCGAGCACAGCGACGACGCCTTGCATCGGCAGTGTGAGGCACTCATTGCGGATCTGCGGTCGAAATCCATGGGATACGCCTATCCGGTGATCTGTGGAGGGGAGATTGCTAAAGTGTGGGAGCTGCGCAAAGCCGGATTAGGACTTCTTTCAGGCATGGTGGGGGATGCGAAACCGGTGTCGGTCGTCGAAGACACGGCGGTTGCACCCGAGCGATTGCCCGATTATATGGCCGACTTTCGAGCTATGATGGATCGCTATGGGCTGTCGTGTGTCTATCATGCCCATATTTCAACCGGAGAACTCCACCTGCGCCCCATTCTGAATCTGAAGAGCCCGGAAGATCGCGTGTTGTTTCGCAAGGTGGCGCAAGATTGTGTCCTGCTGGTCAAAAAACACAGGGGAAGTCTCAGTGGCGAGCATGGCGATGGAAGGCTTCGGGGCGAATTTCTTCCTCTACTTTTCGGGGCGAAGGTGTATGCGTTGATGAAAGAGGTGAAGATGCTTTTTGACTGCGAAGGGGTCTTTAATCGAGGCAAAATCATTGACACGCCTCCCATGGATCACTCGTTGCGCTACAAAGCGTGCGATGAGGCATTCTCCACCTATTTTGATTATTCGAGTAGCGGGGGTTATCTCCGCGCGATTGAACGATGCAACGGGGCGGGCGATTGCCGAAAGAGTGCGAAGTTTGCCGGTGTCATGTGTCCGGTGTTCAAGGCGCTGGGGGATGAGCGATACACGACCCGAGCCCGCGCGAATATACTCCGAGATAACTTTCTGAATCGCAAGCCTCAGAATTACTTCCACAATCCGGATGTTCTCGCGTTGTTGGATC
>JAQUZZ010000187.1 GCA_028691095.1 Alistipes sp.
GGAGTCAGCGTCACGGCCACAATCATCGACGCAAAGAGTGCCACGATAAACGAGATGCCCAACGGACGCAACATCCGCCCCTCCATGCCGTCCAAGAAGAAGAGCGGCACAAAGGCTACGATGGTAATCACGGTAGCGTTCACCACCGAAGTACGAATCTCGGTCGAGGCATCATACACCACGCGCAACACTGGCTCCCGCTCCTCGCGCGGCCGGGCGAAGTTCTCCCGCAAGCGTCGAAAGACGTTCTCCACGTCGATGATTGCATCGTCCACCAACGACCCGATGGCGATGGCCATACCTCCCAGACTCATCGTATTGATGGTCAGCCCCAGCAACTTCAGCACCAAGACCGCAACCAACAACGACAGCGGCAAGGCCACCAACGAGATCAACGTGGTGCGGAAATTCATCAGGAAGACCAGCAAGACGATCACCACAAAAATAGCCCCCTCGAAGAGCGCGCCCCGAATGTTGTCAATCGACCCCTCGATAAATCGAGCCTGCCGAAAAATATCGTTCGACAGATGCACGTTCGCCGGCAACGACGCTTGCAACTCGGCCAATGTGCGGTCGAGTTGCTCGGTGAGCTCCATCGAATTGGCTTTGGGCTGTTTGGTGACCGTGAGCAGCACGGCCGGCTTCCCCCGCTCTGAGGCGACTCCCAAACGGGGTGATTTATCCCCGATCTTCAGCGTGGCCACATCGGACAGGGTGACCGGCACGCCCTGATGTTGACGGATCACAGCCTCCCCCATCTGCTGGGGATCGGCCTCGGCCAGGATGCCACGCAGAATATATTCGTTGCCATACTCGTTCAGTATGCTACCGTTGGCATTGCTGCTCAGGTTCTCCACGGCAGAGAGCACCTCGCTCATCGAGACCTGATAATAACGCATACGCTCAGGGTCGAGCAGGATCTGGTACTCTTTGATCTCACCCCCGATCACGGTCACCTGAGAGACCCCGCCCACCGACAACAAGCGAGGGCGAATCACCCAATCGGCCAACGTTCTCAACTCCTGCTGCGAAGTGGTGTCGGAGGTCAACCCCACGATCATCAACTCCCCCAAAATCGAAGACTGAGGCCCCAGCGTCGGGGTTCCCACATTGCGCGGCAAGGCGTCGCCCAGGGTTGCCAACTTCTCGGAGACAATCTGACGCGCCCGATAGATGTCCGTTCCCCAATCGAACTCGACCCAAACCACCGAGAACCCCGACGTCGAGGAGGAGCGCACCCGACGCACGTCGGTGGCTCCATTGACGGCCGTCTCGATGGGGAAGGTCACGGTGCGCTCCACCTCTTCGGCCGCCATGCCGTTCGCCTCGGTCATCACCACAACCGTCGGCGCATTGAGGTCGGGAAAGACATCGACCTCCATCTGCCGCGACGTGAAGACTCCCGCCACCAGCAGAATCACTCCCGCCATCATCACAAGTAAGCGGTTGTGCAACGAAAAATTTATAATTTTATTTAACATAAGTGACCTAAAAGAATGATTGAACCATTTTATTATGGTGTATGCTTATTATACCGATGCGTGTATTCCGAACAAGGGATTCCACAGAGGAATTGACGCCTCTCGTGCACGGTTTTGTCACTCGTTCCACCTCCATCGAGCGACCCCTCCGCCATAAAGAATCTCGAAGCGTGAAATTGAGAGATCCGAAACCGTCTTCTAATGAGAGTGTCCGTGAGGAATCGCCCCTGAGAAGGAGGCCATCTTCACTTGGGCAACGCCCCGACTCACCACCTTCTCACCGGGTGCAAGCCCCGAGAGCACCTGCACCGAGACGCCATCGTCGGCACCCAACTTCACCTCTCGCTTCAGATACCCCTCCTCGTCCAGTTGCACAAAGACGAAATAGACCCCCTGATCCTCAGCCACGGCACTCAGGGGCACGGTGAGGGTGTGAGGCTGGGGCGTGGTCAACAGATAGACCTCGGCAAAGGCTCCGGGGAGCAGATTCCCCGAATTATTAAACTCAAAGATCACGGGAATGTAGACCGTACCCTCGTCGGAGCTTTTACCCACCGACAAGAGCCGTCCCTGCAACGAGTCGAGGCGATAGATCCGCGCCTCGTAGGGCATCTTGAGATTTGCCCCCGAAATGTTGCGCAAAAGGGGAAGATAGCGTTGTGACACCTCGGCACGCAACTGCAAACGACGATTCTGCGACACGGTTGCCAGAGGCATTCCGGCCTCCACAAAGTCGCCCTCACGCACCGCAATGTTTTTCAGATACCCCCCCAGCGGAGCTACAACACGCGTTCCCTCGGCTCCCGAACGCGAACTCAGAGCCTCAAAAGCCAAACGCGCCTGCTCGTAAGCGAGACGACGCTGCTCCAACTCGTTCTTTGAGATAATCTGATCGGCCGCCAAGCCCTCGGCACGTTGATAGGCCGCTTGTGCCTGCTCATAGGTTGCCCGCGTGCGTGCCACATAATCCCCTTCGGCCATCTCGCGCGAAGAGAGCGTGAGAAGCGTAGCCCCCTTGGAGACCTCCGCTCCGTCGGTCATGCGCCTGGAAGAGAAGGTGACAATACCGCTCACGGGAGCTACCACGGTCATCTCGTCGCCCTGCGCCGAGAGAATCCGTCCACCGGTGCGGATCACCTCATGAAAAGTGGTCGGCTGCACCTCATACAACGCAAAGTCGGTGCGTGCGGCCTGCTCTTTGGTGAATACAATCTCCCCGCTATGGTTGGGGGCTGCGGCAGTCTGCTCCCCTTCATGATTGTGGGACTCCCCTTCGTGATCGTGGGACTCCGCCTCGTGATCGTGCGTCTGCTCACAGGACTCCGAGGCAGTGTGTCCCGCTTCGGAAGTATGCGAATGGCAAGCTGTGACCCACACGGCACAACTCACCCATAAAATAATCCATGGAAATTTCATCGTTCAGTTTTTGTGGCACATGACTGTGCCCGTCATCAGAATTCGGACGCCGCTTCGTGCGAAGCGACACAAATAGCACGCTGTGCTTAAACGATGAAAAAAGGAGGTGCACGCCCTGCACACCATCGCGTGTCGGGCATCCGACAGAAGCCCTCAAGCCAAGGCGCATAGCGAAACGAAGTCTCCGGAAGCCACACGGGAGTACTTCCCCACGCCTCGGAACCCCGATCGGCCCACGCCAGTAGATTCCACACCGAAAGGTCGGAATCCAGTGCGTCGGTAAAGGTATAGTTTAGGTCTTGGTGTCTGCCACTAAACAGAAAGATATGTTTCAGGTCACAATCCCCCTCCGCATCATGATCCGGAGCACAATCGTGACACCCTCGTTCGTGCGCAACGTCGGCACAAGCCTCAAGGGCGGCAAAACAGATATTGTGGCCGTGGTGGTGATGCGGCAATACGGAGAGCATCAGCAGCAATACACCACTGAGCAACACGGCCACAACCGAGATTCGTCTTTGTATGCAAGAAATGGACTTCAAGACTACACGACGCACATTGCGTGATTTTATGAGCAAACGATCCATGGGAACAGCTTAGACCACAATCCGCACGGACACCCTCCGTGCAAAGATAATCTTTTTAACCCAAACTCGACATAAGGACGCCCGTTAAATTAACTCCACCAAGGCGTTCGAATATCGAATTCCCATTTATTATCTTATCTTTGTCCCCCTATCTAAAAAACACAAAATGGCTTGGTTCTATTTGATCTTAGGAGGTCTCTTTGAGATGGGTTGGGCTGTGGGGCTGAAATTGGTGCCCACGCTGCCCCTGAAATTCTTGGGTTTCTTGATTGCCGTCATCTCCATGGCACTCAGCCTCTTTATGCTCTACTTAGCACAACGCACCATTGCCATAGGCACGGCCTATATCGTTTGGACGGGCATCGGAGCCATTGGCACACTACTGGTCGGGATCTTCTGCTTTGGTGATTCTGCGGGATTTTGGCGCCTCTTCTCCGCCGGATTGATCTTGGCCGGCGTCGTCGGCATGAAGCTCTCGGCCTAACACACCCCCCAAGCGGATTACTTCGCTCGACGCAGCGTGAGGATCGTCAACTCGGCCGAAGCCCCGATCCGCATCGGATAG
>JAQUZZ010000188.1 GCA_028691095.1 Alistipes sp.
GAGCCGTGCGGAGTGCCGTACATCGGGATCGGCGTGTGCCGTGTTCATCCGCCGCTTCGGCCTGTTGTGATGAGGGATCCGTCACTCTTTCCGATGACTTAAATCAAAGCAATATGCACAAGGTAATCCTCTATCTGAAACTCTCCGGACGACGTTTGAGTCATCCGGTGTTTTTCATGTTGTTGGCACTCTCGTTGATTTTGTGGTATATCACCAAGTTGAGTTACACCTACACCACAGATATCAATATTCCGGTGCGCATCGACAGTTCGTCCTTCTCGGTGCGGTGTAATGTCGAGGGGGTGGGCTACCAGATTCTCCTCCATAAGATTGCACCGCGTCGCAACGGGGTCTTCATCTCCTCCGACAATTTGGCGGTGACCCCCTCAACCACGGTGGCCGGAAAGTATGACATCTCCCCCTATTCGTTGCAAAATATCATCTCCTCCCAGATTTCGGATCTGAAAATCAAGTCGGTGGCTGCACCGGTGGAGATTGAATTTCCCCGTCCGCAAGACGATTGAGTCGTGTAGGGTCGAGCGATCAGGTCAGCAGTGGGGGTACATCAAAAACGATAAATTTTAGCGCATGGTATGGAAGGTAGGCCTTACAGGAGGCATCGGGAGCGGTAAGAGTACCGTGAGTCGGTTGTTTGCGTTGTTGGGCGTTCCGGTGTACGATACCGATTCGCACGCCAAACGATTGATGCAGCACGATCCGAACCTCATTCAGGCCCTGCGTACACAGATTGGGGCGGAGGCTTATACGGCGGATGGCAAACTCAATCGTGCGTGGTTGGCACAAGCGATCTTTCGAGACCCCACCCTGCGGGCACGGTTGAACGAGGTGGTGCATCCGGTGGTTTTTGCAGATTTCGATCGCTGGGCTGCCGCACAAGAGGTGCCCTATGTGATGCAGGAGAGTGCCATTCTCTTTGAGAGCGGAGCCTTTCGACGGATGGATTGCACGGTGGAGGTTTCGGCCTCAGAGGCGGTGCGAATCGCACGTACCATCCTGCGCGACAACGTCTCGGCGGAGGCGGTGAAGGCGCGGATGGCGGCACAACTCTCCGAGGCGGAGCGTTGTCGGATGGCCGACTATGTGATTGTGTCGGACGATCGGACTCCGGTCATCGAGCGGGTACTCCAGTTGCATCAACTCTTTTTGGATCGAACGTTGTAAAAGGGAAAAATTGCCTATAAATTAAAGGGTTCGGTATATCAAAAGTATGCCGAGCTGGAAGGGTTTACTAATGTTTTGAAAATTACTTTGTACGATATGATACACCCTGAAAATACAATACTGCGTATCGGTCGTCAACGGCTCGATCTACGCGAACCCGTGGTGATGACCATCCTCAATGTGACGCCCGACTCCTTTTACAGCGACAGCCGCACCCAAACCGTCGAGGCCATCGTGCGACGGGTCGAAGAGGCGGTGGCGGAGGGGGCTTCGGTGTTGGACATCGGAGGCTACTCCTCACGTCCCGGGGCGGCCGATCCCTCGGCCGAGGAGGAGTTTCGACGCCTGAGTGTGGCGTTGGAGGTGGTGCGTGCGCGCTTTGCGGAGCTTCCCGTCTCGATTGATACGTTTCGTGGCGAGGTGGCGCGTAAGGTGGTGGAGCACTTCGGGCCCTGCATCTTGAATGATATTACGGCGGCTCTGGCCGATCCGCAGATGGCCGTGGTGGCGGCGGAGTATGACCTGCCGCTGATTGCCATGCACATGCGGGGAACCCCACAGAATATGCAACAACAGACCCTCTACGACGACCTGATCGGAGCGATCCATCGCTATTTTGCCGAACGGATAGCCTCCCTTACCGCCGCGGGGGTTCAGCAACTGGTGCTGGATCCGGGTTTCGGCTTCTCGAAGACGATCGACCAGAACTTTCAACTGCTCGCAGGCATGGCGTCGCTGTTTCAGGATATGGGCTATCCCGTTTTGGCCGGCATCTCGCGCAAGTCGATGATATATAAAACCCTGGATACCGATCCCGCGGGAGCCTTGGCCGGTACGACCGCCTTGCATTGGGAGTGTCTGCGTCAGGGCGCCTCGATTCTGCGGGTGCACGACACACGCGAGGCGATGCAGGTGATCGCGCTCTATCGTCGTTATTGCTCATCCATTCAACCCCATACTGTCGTATGATTACTACACACAATATTCACAAAGCATTCGGTGCGTTGGAGGTGCTCAAAGGCATCGACTTGCAAATCGAAGCCCGAGAGGTGGTGTCGATTGTGGGCCCCAGTGGGGCAGGCAAGACGACGCTGTTGCAGATTTTAGGAACCCTGAGCCGACCCTCGGAGGGAAGCATCGAGATCGACGGAGTGGCCGTTCATGCCCTCTCGGATCGGCAGCTTTCGCGCTTTCGCAATACCCGAATCGGTTTTGTGTTCCAGTTCCACCACCTGCTTCCGGAGTTTACGGCCATGGAGAATGTCTGCATTCCGGGCTACATTGCCGGGTGTGACCGACAGGCCGTGGAGCAGCATGCGGCCGAGTTGTTGGCATTGCTGCGCGTCGATCATCGTGCCACGCATAAACCCGCCGAACTCTCTGGGGGCGAGCAACAACGGGTGGCCATAGCCCGAGCGCTGATTAACTCCCCTGCTGTGCTGCTGGCAGATGAACCCTCAGGAAATCTGGATAGCAAGAACCGGGAGGAGCTGCATCGTCTCTTCTTCACCTTGCGCGACACCTTGGGGCAGACGATCGTCATCGTGACGCACGACGAACAACTGGCGGCCATGTCGGATCGGAAGATCGAGATGGTGGATGGGTTGATCGTAACCCCATGAGCGACGAGGAGCTACACGCTTTCTTAGAGGAGTTGTACGATCGGTATGACACCCTCGATTTCATTGCCGACGATCCGATCTCCATTCCTCATGCCTTTGAGCGGCGCGAGGATCGGGAGATTAGCGGTTTCTTTGCCGCCACCCTTGCTTGGGGAAATCGTCCCATGATCGTGCGCAATGCACAGCGACTGATGGCACGCATGGATCATGCGCCCTATGCGTTCACCCTGGAGGCTTCTTTCGAGGAGCTTCGGCAACTGAGTACCTTTGTGCACCGGACGTTCAACGGCACGGATTGCATCGATTTTGTGCAAGGTCTACGTTCGATTTGCAGGGAGTATGGCTCGTTGGGAGGATTTTTTGAGACCCACTACACGGCGTGTCAGGATATGCGAGGGGTGTTGTCCCGTTTTGTGTCTCGATTCCGTGAGGCCGAGCACCATCCCCATTGCGAGAAACATCTCTCATCGATTGATCGGGGTGGAGCCTACAAACGACTCAATATGTATCTTCGATGGATGGTGCGCCAAGATCAACGAGGCGTGGATTTCGGCTTGTGGCGTGCGATTCCCGCCTCTGCGCTCTATTTGCCGTTGGATCTGCACACGGGCAATACGGCTCGTGCGTTGGGGCTTCTCTCACGTCGGCAGAACGACTGGAAGGCGGTGGAGCAGGTGACCGCCGCACTGCGTCGTTTCGATCCGGAGGATCCGGTGCGCTATGATTACGCCCTGTTCGGGGCGGGGATCCACGGGGTACTCTGACCGCGGGGTCTGGCCTGTTTTTTGCGACGATCCATTTTGTGAAGCGCGAAGAGATCCAAACGCTTGCGTTTCATTTTGCTTCTGTGGGTCGAAAGTTATGAAATACCGCCCTTCCCCAACAGTAAGGGGAGAGGGGAAAATCGACACACGTTAAGCACAGCGTGCCATTTATTAGCAATCAATATATCGGTCTGTCAGGCATCTGCCGTGGCCAAATTTCTTTAGGATTACTTCAATCTATGGGCTTAAAATAATCGATTATGAAATTCCTGACACAAGAAAAACTGACGATTGTTGGCGCTGCCGGCATGATCGGCTCGAATATGGCTCAAACGGCCTTGATGATGCATCTGACCCCCAATCTGTGCCTCTATGATCCCTATGCTCCGGCATTGGAGGGTGTGGCCGAGGAGTTGTTCCATTGTGGCTTTGAGGGGGTGAATCTGACCTACACCTCCGATATTGCCGA
>JAQUZZ010000189.1 GCA_028691095.1 Alistipes sp.
ACCGCCTACATCAGCCATATCAGTCACATCACCTCTTTTGCCTTAGCACTGACGGTGCTGGAGAAGGAGCGTGAGGAGGAGCATATCTTCGATTTGGCAGGAGGTGGTTTTGAGAGTACGGTTCGTTTGGCCAAGAGTTCGCCGCAGACGTGGTTGCCGATTTTTCTACAAAATAAATACAATGTGCTGGATGTTTTGCGAGAGCATATTCACCAGCTTCAGATCTTCCGACGTCTCCTGGAGAGAGACGACAAGGAGGGTTTGATTCAGATGATGCAGCTTGCCAACCGAATTAAACGGATTCTCCAGTAGTTCGGAAGGCCTCTCTCTCAGGGTTGATGGAATTATGCAGTGGAGGAGAGCGTGCCTCTGCGAGGGATGAAAAAGAGAGACGAGAAGTGTCTTGTGTGATGGATACGTGGGGTCTTTCTCCGTATATTCAACCTGTTGCGTGATGAAGTGCTACTCATTTTAAGCACAGCGTGCGATGGATTCGCGATCATCGCATCGATATATCAGGCATATACCGAGAAATGGTTCAATGTGAATAATAGCACCTATGGTGCTGAAATAATAGATAAAGATGTTCGATATACGCTCTAAGCGGCCCCTGATTATAGCCGGGCCTTGCAGTGCCGAAACAGAGGAACAAACCTTGGAATCGTGCCGTCGTATTGCTAAAACCGGGATGGTAGATGTGTTGCGTGCCGGAATTTGGAAGCCGCGCACCAAACCCGGCTCTTTTGAGGGCGTCGGTCTGAAAGGTTTGGCCTGGATGAGCGAAGCCCGCAAACAGACGGGACTGCCCATCGGTACGGAGGTGGCAACCTCGAAACACGTCGAGGCGGCCTTGGCTTTTGGTGTGGATGTGATCTGGGTGGGGGCCCGCACGACGGTCAATCCCTTCAGTGTGCAGGATATTGCCGATGCACTCAAGGGAAGTGATGTCACCGTGTTGATTAAAAACCCAATGAGCCCCGATATTGATTTGTGGGGAGGTGCAGTGGCTCGGATCATGAATGCAGGAATCAAGAGCATTGGTTTGATCCATCGTGGTTTTTCGGCTTACGGATCCTCACTCTATCGGAACAATCCGATGTGGCACTTGGCCATCGAGATGCGTAGTCGTTTTCCGGAGTTGCCGATGATTTGCGATCCTTCGCATATCGGAGGCCAGCGCGACTATCTGCTGGAGATTGCCCAGAAGAGTGCCGACTTGGACTATGACGGGTTGATCGTTGAGAGCCACATCTGTCCGGATAAGGCTTGGAGCGATGCTTCGCAACAGGTGACACCCGACGGACTGAAAGAGCTGCTGGAGTCGATCGTATGGCGTCGTCCGACGACCGACAGTCCGGCCTATCAACAAGCCCTGAACAAGTTGCGAGGTCAGATCGACCAGATCGACGGAGAGCTTTTCGAGTTGCTGGCTCAGCGTATGCGCGTGGCCGAGCAGATCGGTCTGATTAAGCGCGACAACAATGTGGCGATTTTGCAGGGCGGTCGATGGCAGAGTATCGTCGATCGGGTCGTGTCGCAAGCTGCGAAATTGAACGTGAGCGAGGAGTTTCTTAAGACGGTGCTGGAGGCGATTCACTTGGAGAGTATCAATCGCCAGAATCGGGTGATGAACTCCCCGAAAGAGGTGAAATAGCCGACGGGGTAGCACGTTGACTTATTGAGCCTTTTTGTCACGGTATATGTTTGAGATGTCGATGCGCTGATTGCTAATAAGTACTTCCAAAGCATTATCGACTCTTCTCCATCACGGTATATGCTTGATATATCGATGCGTTAATTGCCAATAAGTACTTCTAAAGCATTATCGATCCTTCTCCATCACGGTATATGCTTGATATATCAATGCGTTAATTGCCAATAAATAGCACTTGGTGCTTAATTTGCGGGATGATTTGTGAAGGTTACAAATTGTCCCGCTTTTTCATCCGTATGAATAAAAATCCGATTGTTACGCAATATGTTGAGGCACTGAGTAATCCTTGCGACCGCTTTCGATCGCTGGGGGAGGTGGTGCCCGAACGCGATGCTTATGGGGATCTGCTGTTGTGGGCGGGAGGCGATGCGGTGGTTTTTAAGGTAAGGGTGGGGACGGATCCGACCCCTTATGCGCTGAAGTGCTACACGCGTATGCCCTCACAGGCCGAGCAACGCTACGAATGGGTGAGCCGTCGGGATGAGCCCTATTGGGTGGCCGCTCGGTATTGTCCGCAGGAGATTGCGTTGTTCGATGCACAGGAGGGGTGTGACCTCTATCCCGTAACCTTGATGGAGTGGGTTGAGGGAGACTCCTTGGCCGAGGCCGTGGCCTCTTGTTGCGATCGGGAGGATCGGGAGGGGCTTCAGCACCTGACGGATGCCTTTGTGGAGATGGCGATCGGGTTGTTGCACGCACCGTTTGCCCACGGCGACCTGAAACAGGATAATCTGCGTGTAACCCCGAAGGGCGAGCTTCGCTTGATTGATTACGACGGACTCTTCTTGCCCGAATTTGCAGGTCTCTCTGCACCCTTGGTCGGTTCTCCGGCCTACCAACATCCGCTTCGGACGCTTCAGACCTTCGATCGTTCGATTGACGACTATCCGATTGCGGTGATCGTATTGAGCCTCTATGCGCTACTCGAGGATCCGTCGTGGTTTCGGCTCTATCATGATGGAGAGAATCTGATTTTCGATGCCGCAGAGATTCAGCAGGGACGATCGCCCCTGTTCTGCCGTGTGGCGGAGGAGTGGCGTCACCGTGCTCCGGCATTGTGGAACCTTGCGCGACGGATGAAGGCCCCCTCCTATGCCATCGAGGGACTGGTCGATCTGTTGCAGGCACTCCATCCGACCCACAGCTCCGTGCCTATCCCGACCGAGATTGCCGATGATCGGGATCCGCGATTGGCGCTGTTTCGGCAGGAGGGCTTGTGGGGCTATTTTGATCTGACGCGTCGGGTGGAGGTGTTGCCTCCGATCTACACCGAGGCGATGCCGTTCAGCGAGGGTTTGGCGGTGGTGTGTATGGATCGTGTGTGGCAGATGATTGATGCGCAAGGGGTGTGTCGTGTGGATTGCGCGGCTTATTCCCGCGTAGAACCGTTGCGGGAGGGACGAGCCTTGGTCTGTCGGGAGGGTCGGTATGGGTTTGTCGATGCGTCGGGGACGTTGGTGATACCGTTGGAATACGATTTTGCATGCGGATTCCGTGAACAACGCGCTGTGGTGCGACGGGGAACGTATTTCGGCTATGTGGATCTTCGGGGACGCGAGGTGATTCCGTTGCAGTTTTCTCATGCCCGAAGTTTTCGGCACGGACGCGCACAGGTGGAACAAGAGGGCGATTCGTTCGAGATCTCCCCTTCGGGAAGCCGCCTTACACCGCCAAAGTATACTTTTGCAAAACAAATTGATAAGCCCCTCCTGAATCTGAAAAAATAACGCTATCTTTGTCGCGTAATCGAACTGCTCTCCTCAAAATAGTAGGGGGGCGGTGAGTGAACCCCATTCGCATCCGTCGTTTCGGAAGAGGCGTGATGCGGTTCCGAGCGAGGGGCTGATAGAAGTCGGCACGTCGCTTGTTTATACCCTACCAATCTCAAAACACCCCGTGCTTCAGATCCGATCTTAAATAGATGATACCGTGCGTTGCATACTCCACCGGAGTGCAACCCCAAGCGAACACAAGGTGTAAATCCTTTATCTTACATACAGATGAAACCATTTGATCCGAAAAAAAGGAGAGGTTCCGACGACCAACGTTCGTCTTACCGCTCCGGGAATTCCTTCCATCGCGATGATTCGAGAAATTCCGACTCTGACACGCTGTCCGACTTTACCCGCGACAAACGTCCTCGTGTAAATCGGGAACGCAAGTTCGGGACAGACGAGCGGCCTCAGGGTTCGCGTCACTCCTTCAACCCCTACTTCACCCGCGACAATCGACTCAAACGGGACGATAACGAACGTCCCCAGAGTTACCGCTCTTCCTATGAGCGTTCGCGGCAAGAGGGAGAACGCAA
>JAQUZZ010000190.1 GCA_028691095.1 Alistipes sp.
GTCGGCACGCAGGTGACGCGACCCCATTGCAATGTAACCTCCACCGTAAGCCTTACGCAACACCACGGTGATCGACGGAACGGTGGCCTCGCTGTACGCATAGAGCATCTTCGCACCGTGGCGAATCACTCCGGCATGCTCCTGGTCGATGCCCGGCAGATAGCCCGGAAGGTCTTCCAAGGTGACGATCGGAATGTTGAAGCAGTCGCAGAAACGGATAAAGCGTGCGGCCTTGTCCGAAGAGTCGCAATCGAGGACTCCGGCCATCACCAACGGCTGGTTGGCAATGAACCCGACGGTTTCGCCGGCGATACGTCCAAAGCCTACGACGATGTTGGCTGCAAACAGCTCCATCACCTCCAGAAAATCGCTCTCGTCTACGATCGCCTTAATCACGTCGCGCACGTCATAGGGCACGGTCGGATCGGTCGGTACGATCGTCGTAATGTCATACTGCGGCAGCGGTTTAGCCGAAGCCACCTTCACGGCCTTGGTCGTGTTGTTCATCGGGATTAGGGAGATCAACTTACGAATCTGCTCGAAACATTGATCCTCACTGGCTGCATAGAAATGAGCGTTACCGGTCATCTCGCTGTGGACGCGTGCACCGCCCAACTCCTCCATGGAGATCTCCTCGCCGAGTACGGTTTTGATTACCTCGGGCCCTGTGATGAACATCTTGGAGATATTCTCGACAACAAACACGAAGTCGGTCAATGCGGGAGAGTAAACAGCCCCTCCGGCGCACGGGCCCAGAATCACCGAGATCTGAGGAATCACTCCACTGGAGAGCGTATTGCGGAAGAAGATCTCACCATATCCGGCCAAGGCGTTGACGCCCTCTTGGATACGAGCTCCTCCCGAGTCGTTGATTCCGATCAACGGAATGCGCATATTGAGCGCATAATCCATAATTTTAGTAATCTTACGGGCATGCATGAAACCCAGCGATCCTCCGGCTACGGTAAAGTCTTGTGCGAAAATAGCGATCGGCTGGTCACAGATCGTTCCCGTACCAATGATGACTCCATCTCCGGGAAGAGACTTATCCTGCATACCAAAATCACGACCGTCATGCTCCACGAATAGGTCATATTCATGGAATGAGTTCTCGTCCAACAAGGTGATGATACGCTCACGTGCGGTGAGTTTACCCATGGCCTTTTGTTTCTCGATGGCTTTTTGACCGCCTCCGTGCGAAATTTTTTCTTTTCGCTGTTGGAGTTCGAGAACCTTTTCATCCTCTACTGACATAACAATTAAATTAAATTAATACTCTTTGGAACACCGAAACTTGCGATCCAATGCAAGTTTTCCCAATATCTGCGGTCTCTTACACCGCAAAAAAGTAAGCACTTCGTGCTATTATGATAATGTACTGTGTCGCTACTTCAGAAAGATGTTCGGAGAGGGTCTCACCCTCAGCCTCCTCATCCCTCACCCTGTTTCAAACCCCGCACCACCACGTGCAAGGGATTCACAACGAACTCTTTTTTGCACCCAATCTACAACGCCATGCAACGAATCCATCTCTCTTTCGGGTCACTGAAAACCCATTTTGAAACAGTGCAAGTATACGAAAAAATTCCCGAAAACTACAAAATCCCCAAAAAAGGTGGCTTCGCGGTTGGAGGATTATCGGTTTCGCACTACCTTTGGTCGAATCTATTCGGATGCCTTCGCTCCCGAAATCCGTTCCTCAACGCCCGGAGCGTCGCACGCTTCCGCCAACGCGCGAAAACACCCCAGGCTGCGCGCAACCAAGCCTTCAAAAGCATGAAAACTTTGCACTTCGATTTTGAGTATATCGAGGCTCCGTGGGAGAGCCTTCCCTCCGACGACCGCGAACTGGTCGCGCAGGCACGCCAAGCGTGTGGCACGGCCTATGCCCCCTACTCCGGCTTTCGCGTCGGAGCCGCAGCCCGACTCGCCTCAGGGCAGATTCTCACGGCCAGCAACCAGGAGAGCGAAGTCTTTCCTTCGGGCATCTGTGCCGAACGAGCCCTACTCTACTACCTCCAAGCACATCATGCCAACGATCCGCTGCTCGCCTTTGCGGTGGCTTCCGACCCCTCACCGCGGATCTGCACCCCCTGTGGTGCTTGCCGACAGGTGCTGCTCGATTGCGAGAAACGCCAAGCAAAACCCTTTCGGATTCTGCTCTACGGCGACGGGCGTGTGGCCTGCATCGCCTCGGCCGCCCATCTGCTGCCGTTGAGTTTCACGTTCGATCCGGTAAAATAACGGGCGCCTCCCGAATGGAAGCCCCCCACCTTCTGTAGTAATTAAGAAGGGATCTCCATTCTTGAAACGCACCTTGAAACAAGGAAACACGGAGCACACGGAGACTCCGCACTCCTCGACACCACCTCCTCCGATCCTTTATCTCTCACTATTTCAAACGATCATGTTCACTTCCGACGCAATTCTCTACGAAGATAATCATCTACTTATTGTCAACAAACGCTCCGGAGAGTTGGTGCAAGCCGACACCACGGGTGATCCTGCCCTCGAAGAGGAGATCAAAGCCTTCATCCGCACCCGCGATGCCAAACCGGGCAATGTATTCTTGGGCGTGGTACACCGCATTGATCGCCCCGTGAGCGGGGTGGTGCTCTTTGCCAAGACGGGCAAAGCACTGGTTCGCCTCAATGAGATGATGAAAAGCCGTCAGATGCACAAGATCTACTGGGCATGGGTCGAACACAGACCGGAGGCCGACAGCGGCGAGTTGTGTCATTACTTATGGCGCGACGGGAAAACCAATAAGTCGAGGGTCTACGACCGCCCCACCGGAGAGGCCAAAGAGGCGCGCTTGCGCTACCGAATACTTGGAGAGGGGAGCCGTTACACCCTGTTGGAGGTGGAGTTGCTCACGGGTCGGCATCACCAGATTCGCGCCCAGCTCTCTCACATCGGATCGCCGATTCGAGGGGATCTGAAATATGGTGCCGCACGCTCCAATCGCGACGGCAGCATCTCGCTGCACGCACGACGACTGGAGTTGACCCACCCCGTACGTCAGGAACCGCTCTGCGTGGTGGCTCCCGCACCCACGGAGGATACCCTGTGGCGATTGGCCGAGGAGATAGGGAAATAGGATGCTGGGCTTAAATCCTTTTGGTAAACCATTTGGATCGCATCAGATAGCGATAGCAAACCACTCCGAGTAAGCCGTTATACACCCACTCCGCACTCCAGCAGATCGCCACATCGGCACGGAGCCACTCCACCACATAGGCTACATAGAGAATGTAGAACCCCAGCGCCTGCAACTCCAACCAGAGTGCCGAACGGGTGTTTCCCGTACCCGACACGGTGCTGAAGAGAATGTTAGCCGGAATGGTTACCACATAGGAGGAGAGCATGACCCACAACGAAGGCAGCGTATCGGCAATCAGCGAGGGGTCGTCGGTGTAGATCCGCAACAAGAGTTCCGGAAAGAGTGCGAACACCACCACCACCGGAAGCACAATCGTGTAGCTCATACGGATCACACGCCATGCCGTGGGTAGCACCGATCGCAGATTCCGCGCTCCGATCAGATTGCCGGTCAGCGTACTGGCGGTCGAGGCATAGGCACTGATCCCCATAAATAGGATTCCTGAGATGCTTCGCACAATGTTGGTGATGGCCAAGGAGTGTTCGCCCAAATGTTCGACCGCCACAAAAAAGAGGAACCAAGAGGTGACCGAGACGCACGATTGGATCATCGTCCAGATCGAAGTCTTCAGAATCCGACCCAACAGACTCAGGTGCAGTCGGCAGCGACGAAACAGGGCGTAACGACGATGGTCGATGACCCACACCGAATAGATTACAAAGTAGAGTGCCGACACCATCTCAGCCAGTGCCGAGGCTATGGCTGCACCGGCAATGCCCATCGCCGGAAACCCGCACTTACCAAAGATCAGCACGTAGTTGAACACCACATTGACACTCAGCATCAAAATGGAGTTGGCGGTAAGCATTCGTGTGTGG
>JAQUZZ010000191.1 GCA_028691095.1 Alistipes sp.
AAAGTAAGGAAGAGAAGATTGATTTTTCAGAATTATCAAGCATTTTAGACGGAAAGCAGCCGTCTCTCTCCCTAATAAATAGGAAAAGTAAGTAATGTACTATAATGTAAACTATATATTGGAATATACATAATAAGAGAATCCTTGTATGGAAGCCCCTATATATTGTTGACCTTTGTTCTGTATTATTTTGTACTGCGAATAACAAAGACTCTTTGCGTATGTGTAATAGTGTAACGCAATAGAGTATGAACAGAACAATCAGTATATAGTTGAGTGCGATTGTACATTGGGCATTATATAGTGGAAGCGCAGTAGAAATACAAAGAATAACAGAGAAATACAAATATAATATTGGCTGGTGCGTATGCGCAAACGAATGTGTAGATATATTGGGTTGTCATCAGTCACGTTGTATCATGGAAATCGCAGTAATTCTAAGGCGGAGTGGAACGAAGCCTTAGAAGGGGGGCTTACGAAATATATTTTGAGCCAAATTTCGTTTCAATCATTTTCGTGCCGAAATTTCGCTTTTCGCCCTCGTGGGCTTATTCGGCTTCGATTTCGAGATAATAACATTGTAAAAGGCAGATAAAAGACCCAAACGGGCATAGATAGAGACATGAAGAAAGAGAATATTATTGAAAAAGGGATAGTAGCTATTAAAGGCATCACGGCAATGATACCTATCCTTGGAGGTAGTTTAACTTCCGTTTGGTCAGATGTAGAAGCAATCCAAGCCAAACGAAAGCATGAACGACTTGAGGAATTTTATCTTGCTTTGGAAACGGAAGTCCAGAAGATTAAAGAGCAAATCAATGGATCATATATCAATCAACCTGATTTTCTTGATATATTTGAGCAAACTGCCAAGTATATTGTAAATGAACGCAGAGAAGAGAAAAGAATCTTGTTTAGAAATGTTTTTATCAATAGTATTATTGCGAAAGGATGTAGCTATGATAAAACCGAAAAATATTTGAGGATTTTAGAGCAAATGAATAGTTTGGAACTTCTTCTTCTGAAAATTCTAAAAAATCCCAAAAGATATAATGAGAATCAAGGAAATATTATAAAAAACCCAAATGAAGGTCAATCTAATGCTGTTTATAGAGTTCATTACACTCTTGTAAGTGAATTTAAGCAAATTATGAGCGAACTAACTCAAGTTTCCCAAGATGACATTTCTGAGGCTATGTATTTTCTCGAATCAAATAGATTAGTTAAAGAAAAAGCAAGTGAATACAGGCTGCAAACGAATGGAAACCCCATTCATGTTTTGGATGATAAACTAACTTCTAAAGGAAAGGATTTTATATCTTTTCTTCTGGATAAATGATGAGGCAATCTGAAAATCATGTTGGTTGTTAAAAATGCCCATAGTTTGGACAATCTAATATCAATGCTATTCTTCTGCAGGCATTCTAAAAACACGCACGGATACTGAAATTCCGCTCCGAACAATTGCATGCATACGATGTTGACCATTAGCCAATACATCTCCATGGTCAAAATAAATTGCATCTCCGTTTGAATCCCATTTGCCGCTGTTTATTTTTTCGACAAGGGCATTTACTTTATCTTCTTCTAATGGTTTATTGCAACTACTATTCCGTTTTAGATATTGTCTTGCCAAGTCAGGGGTAATTAACTCAATCGGAATCGGAAGAAGTATATTTTCTGATGTTTCGCTCATTTCAATCGTTTTTAATTTATAAAAGAATGTTTTTGCGCCCCAAATAACAAATTCTTCCACTTGTAAAAATTGACGTTTGCCGCCCCTATTTGCGCCCCCTTAAAATTAAAAAGCTCCGAAAGTATTGATTTACAATAACTTTGGAGCTTTTCTTGAGGTTCGGGGCGAATCCGCTTTACGTGCGGGTAGAGGATTCGTCTTGTCGTCGATCGACCACGACGGTGTTTACCCGCGGACTGCATAATCCAACAAGGGTCTGCCTTGTGTCCCACAGGCAGACCCTTGAAGATTCACGGGTGAAAAACGGGCGTTTTGCCCCCCCCCTCTCTTAGACCATACGGTCAACCCCTGTCAAACTTTAGGCGAACCGCTTTCAGGGGTTGTCGCATCCCTACTCTTGTTGCGTATCGGCATAAGCCTTGAGCAACTTCTCCTGAACATCGGAGGGAACCTGTTCGTAGGAGGCAAACTCCATCGAATAGGTAGCTCGACCGTTGGTCAGGGAGCTGAGGGTGGTCGAGTAGCGATACATCTCGGAGAGCGGTACCCGTGCCACCAATCGTTCAAATCCCTTGTCGCTGCTCATCCCTTCGATCAGGGCACGTCGATTTTGGAGATCACTCATCACATCGCCCATCTTGTCGCTGGGAACCAAGATCTCCACGCTGTAAATCGGCTCCATGATTTTGGGCCCTGCCTTTTTGAAGGCCTCGCGGAAGGCGGTGCGACCGGCCAATTTGAAAGAGAGCTCGTTGGAGTCCACCGGGTGCATCTTGCCGTCGTAGACAATCACGCGGATGTCTCGGGCGTAGGAGCCGGTGAGCGGGCCCTCCTCCATCTTCTCCATGATTCCCTTCTGGATGGCCGGCATGAAGCGTGCGTCGATCGCACCGCCGACGATTGCACTACAAAAGATCAGTTTGCCACCCCAAGGTAGGATATTCTCCTCACGGCTCTTGATGTTGAGGATGAGTTCTCGACCGTCGATTTTGAATTTTGAGGCCTCTTGCATCCCTTCGGTGTAGGGCTCGATAATCATCCATACCTCGGCGAACTGTCCTGCTCCGCCCGACTGTTTCTTGTGTCGATAGTCGGCCGCTGCCACCTTGGTGATGGTTTCGCGGTAGGGGATTCGGGGAGCCATGAACTCCACCTCTATTTTATTTTGATTGGCCAGTTGCCACTTCAGAATATTCAGATGATGCTCTCCTTGTCCTTGCAGAATGATCTGCTTCAACTCTTTGGAGTACTCTACTTTGATGGTCGGATCCTCAAAGTGGGCGCGATTGAGGAGCTCTCCCAGCTTCTCGTCCTCTCCGGTTTTGGTCGAACGCACTGCGGCGCGATAGCGCGGATCGGGGAATCGAATCGGCTCAATGGGGGTCGTGAACCCGGCTCCGGCTAAGGTCTGATTGGTCTTGGTTCCTTTGAGTTTGACGGTACACCCAATATCTCCCGCCTCCATTTCGGAGACTTTGATTCTGTTTTTTCCGGCGATGGCAAAGATCTGAGAGATCTTCTCCTTGTTTCCGGTTTGCAGATTGGTGAGCTCCATGCCCTCGGTGAGGCGTCCGGAGACCACCCTGAAGTAGGTCATCTCGCCCAGGTGCGCTTCGATGTTGCTTTTGAATACAAAGAGTGAGGTGGGTGCGGCGGAGTCGGCCGGAATCTCCTCCCCCTCGGTGGTGAGAAAAGCGGGTGCTTTCATCGGCCCCGGTGCTACGTTGGTGATAAACTCCATGAGCCGTTTGGCTCCAATATCGCGCTTGCCCGAAGCACAGAAGACGGGAATCAGGTCGCGTTTCGACAGGCCGACCTTCAGCCCTGCCCGTAATTCGTCTTGGGTCAGCACGCCCTTGTCGAAGTAGAGCTCCATGAGCGACTCGTCGTTTTCGGCTGCGGCTTCGGTGAGGATGCGGTTGTATTCTTTGGCGCGCTCCATCTCCTGCTGCGGGATCTCCATCTCCTCTCGGATGCCCGTGTCGCCTTGGAACTTGTACATCTTCATAAGCAGCACGTCGATAAAGGAGTCGAATCCGGGGCCGGGGTTGAGCGGATATTGCACCAGTACGGGGGTTACGCGCGAGGCGGTGCGTAGCGATTCCAGGGTGTTTTCCCAGGAGGCCTTCTCGCTGTCCAGTTGATTGATGACGGCAATGATGGGTTTTTCGTGAGCCCGGGCATAGCGAGCTTGAATCTCAGTTCCCACTTCAAATCCGTT
>JAQUZZ010000192.1 GCA_028691095.1 Alistipes sp.
TTTTTCAATATTCCCAACGAACGCTACACCAAATTCGTGGGATCCTACGGTGCTCCCAAATTGTTGTGCAAGGTGTTGGTGGAGTATGAGGATGGCACGCAGGAGGTGGTGGTCTCTGACAACTCGTGGCGCGCTGCCGAGAGCCCGATCACCTTTAGTAGCATCTACGGAGGCGAGGATTTTGATGCCAATCGCGTAGAGGAGGGGTGGTGTACGCCTTCGTTCGACGACACGGGCTGGGAGAGGGTGGCTTTGCCGCTGTTTCGTTCGACGGTGACTGCCCAGCGTTCCGATCCGGTGAAGGTGAAGCAGGCGTTGCCCTCCGTGCGTTGCGATCGCAATGCACGAGGAAATTACCTCTATGATTTAGGCCAGAATGCGTCGGGTATCGTACAACTGAAGGTGCGAGCCCAGGGGACGCATACCGTTCGGATCTATCCGGCCGAGTTGCGGGGTGCCGATACCACCGCCGATCAACGCTTTTCGGGGGCTCCCTACATCTGGAGCTATACGACGCGGGGGGATGGTTCGACGGAGTGCTGGCAACCGCGTTTCACCTATTACGGTTTTCGTTATGTGGAGGTTGAGGGAGCTGTGCCTGAGGGAGAACCCAATCCGGAGTCTCTACCGGTGATCGAAACCTTGACCGGTTTACACACCACCAACTCAGCACGTGAGGTGGGCTCTTTCTCCTGCTCAAATCCGCTCTTTAACCGCATCTATACGTTGATCGACTGGGCTATTCGGAGTAATTTTGCGAGTGTCTTTACCGATTGTCCCCATCGTGAGAAGTTGGGATGGTTGGAGCAGTCCCATCTGGTAGGGCCTTCGGTGCAATATGGATACGATATTTCGCGGAGTTTCCCGAAGATCGTACAGGATATGGCGCTTGCGCAACATGAGGATGGCATGGTTCCGACCATTGCTCCGCAGTACACCGTCTTCTCCGATGGATTCATCGACACGCCGGAGTGGGGTAGTGCGTTCGTGTTGATCCCGTGGTATCTTTATCAATGGTATGGCGATCGCAAACCATTGGAACAGTATTACGATCAGATGTTGCGATATGTAGATTACCTGAGTTCCAAGGCCGAGAACCATATTGTAGCCTACGGGTTGGGCGACTGGTGCGATTTGGGGCCCGGAGAGCCGGCGCATGCGCAGCTGACCTCCAACGGAGCCAGTGCAACGGCCATCTACTACTATGATATTTGTGTGATGCGCGACGTGGCGCGTCTGTTGGGCAAGAGCGCCGACGAGGCTCGCTTGACGACCCTCTCCGAAGCGGTGAAACAAGCGTTCAATGCGAAGTTTTTTGATCCGCAAACGCGGAAGTATGATCGCAACAGTCAGGCGATCAATGCAATGGCTCTCTATATGGGCTTGGTGGAGCCTCAAAATGAAGCGATCGTCTTGCAGAACCTGATCGAGGACATCCGCTCGCGTGGCAATGCGCTGACCGCTGGCGACATCGGCTATCGCTATGTAGTGCAGACGCTGCTGGATCGAGGCGCATCGGAGGTGTTGTTTGATATGAACAGTCGCTATGACGTGCCGGGCTACGGCTATCAGTTGGTGCACGGCGAGACCTCTCTGGCCGAATCGTGGCAGAGTCGTGAGTATCTCTCGCACAACCATTGTATGTTGGGGCATCTCTACTCTTGGCTCTTTGCTGGGATCGGAGGTATCTCTCAAAGTGCCAACTCGGTAGCTTATCGTGAGATTGTCATTCGTCCGCAACAGGTGGGCGATTTGCGGAACGCCCGCGTCAGCTTCGAGTCTCCTTACGGAATGATTCGCAACGAGTGGGCCTTGCGCGACGGAGCGTTTGTGGAGACGGTCGAGATTCCTGAGAATACGACGGCTCTTATCTATCTTCCTACCTCCGATCCGACCTGCATCACCGAGAGCGGACAACCCCTTGCTTCGGTGAAGGAGATCTCGATCCAAAAGGCACAGGAGGGTGAGACGATTCTACGAGTCGGTTCAGGGTGTTACCGTTTCCGAGTAAAATTGTGATGACGGGATAGTCGTAGGAGTTACAAAACAGAGCGGGGGCGGAGAATCCATGATTCTCCGCCCCCGCTGTCGTTTACGGTGCGATGCTTAGAGCGTCGCGATAAAGTCGTTCATCTCTTGCTCATGGGCTTCAAGGCTTTGCAGTAGTTTGAACTGTGCCTTGGAGCGTTGCCAGTTGTGCTCGGGGTGCTGAATCTTGTAGTAATG
The DNA here is from genome assembly GCA_028691095.1 of Alistipes sp. Taxonomy (GTDB): domain Bacteria; phylum Bacteroidota; class Bacteroidia; order Bacteroidales; family Rikenellaceae; genus Alistipes_A. The sequence goes on from JAQUZZ010000192.1 coordinate 2,227, forward strand.
ATCGCCGTCGAGGTAGTCGGCCAAGAAACGCACGGTCTGCATATAGGTCAGCAGTTCGGCTCCGTAGGGGAGGTTCTCTCGTTCGATGGGGGTGAGGAAGGTTGCCGACTCCACATACCCCTTGGCAAAGGAGCGGAAGATCCCCATATTGACCTCCACCTTGCTCAGATCCGGATCATCCTCTGCACCGGTGTTTCCGGCCGTGCGGATGAAATCCCCAAAATCGGAGAGCACAAAGCCCGGCATGGTGGTGTCGAGGTCGATCACACAGAGAGGACGTCCCTCTTCGTCAAAGAGAATGTTGTTGACCTTCGTGTCGCAATGGGTGACCCGTTTGGGAATCAACCCGTCGCGATGCCATTGCTGTACGCGACACATCTTCTGGGCGCGAGCCAAGAGTTCGTCGACCATCCATTGTGCTGTGGCGAGTCGTCCTTGCGGATCGCGAGCCACCACTTCGCGCAGGCCCTCCAGTCGGAATTCGATGTTGTGGAAGTTGGGAATCGTCTCTCCCAAAGCCCCCTGTTCAATATCCGACAACATATTCTGAAAATCACCAAAGGCTTTGCCGGTGAGGTAGGCCAAGGGCTCGGAGATCTGTTCGTGGGTGATGGAGCGGGCGATGAAGAGCATCATGCGCCAATAACTCTCCCCGTCGAAATAGTAGAGTTTGCCTTCGCAGGTCGGGATTAGACGCAACACGCGGCGATCGATCTCCGACTGGCCTGCTTCGGTCAGTTTACGACGGATGTGTGAGGTGACCCGTTCGATATTCTGTTGCAGCAACTCGACATCTTGGAAGATATGATGATTGATGCGTTGCAAGACGTAGTCGGGGCGATCGGCCTCTTGGGTGGTGACCCGATAGGTGTCGTTGATCCATCCGTTGCCCACAGGCGCAAGCTCTGCGAGGGTGCCGTCGATGGCGAAATGCGATACGATCGCTTGGATTTTTGTGTTGTCCATCGTTTTTGTTTTAAGCACACTGAGCTTAAATGGCACAGCGTACTATTTATGAGCAATAAACATATCTGTATATCAAGAATATGCCGTGATGCAAAGGCTTAATCCTTTTTTGGATTACGGATGAGCAATCATCGCATCGATATATCTGGCATATACCGTGGAAGGATTTAATGCTTCGCTACTTGGTAGCGTGCGAGAAGCCCTTGACCCGATCCCATGCACCGCGGGTGAAGTCCGGAATCTGAACCGGCATACCGTTGTGTCGTACCGAGGTTTCGGTCAGCTCCACCAGGGAGGACCACTCTGCCGCGTCGTACACATCTTGATCCAACGGAAGTCCGTTTTGCAGACAGTAGATCAATCGGTAGTCCATCATGAAGTCCATGCCACCATGTCCTCCGACTTTCCGTGCCTGCTCCCCGATCTCTTTGGCAATCGGATGTTCGTATACGCGCAGCAAGCTGTCCATCTGCTCTTTGGGGAGGAAGGAGTGGGCGTTAGGTTCCAATGCGATTCCCTCGACGGGATATTTCTGGGCAAAACCTTTGGTTCCGCTGATGGTGTGAAGCCGATCGTAGGGGCGTGGGCTGGTGACGTCATGCTGAATCATGAGGGTCTTCCCTTTGGCTGTACGGATGAGGGTGGTGTTCATATCCCCTAAGGCATAATCGGTTTGGGCATACTCCGA
>JAQUZZ010000193.1 GCA_028691095.1 Alistipes sp.
TGAGGTTGGTCGGAAAGTTTTTCAATATCTTAATGTATTGGTAAACATAAAGATACAAAATTAAATCCAATTAAACAACTGATGATCAGTATTGTAAACCAAATATTTTTAAACAGACTCTAAGATTGCAGGATTAGTTCCGCTCCGTACGGACATCAACACCCACATTGCGGTAACGCGTTGGTGAGATTCCGGTATGCTGCTTGAAGTATTTTCCAAAGAAGGATTGATTGGCAAAATTCAGATTTTCAGATATTTGAAGAATCGTCAGACCTGTATTCCGCAGCAACACTTTGGCCTCCAGAATGACATAATTATCAATCCATTCGCTGGCTGTTTTACTGGTCAACTCCTTCAATACATTGGAGAGGTGTTTCGAGGTGAGACACATTTTATCGGCATAGAACTGCACACTTCGTTGTTCCTTGTAGTGCTGCCGCACCTCACCGACAAAACGTTCAAAGAGTTCGTCCTTACGGCTCTTGGGCAGGATCTCGGCCGGAGCATGACGTTTGAGAATATCGCCCAGTTCATAACAGATCGCATGCAAGAGACTGACGATGATCTCCAAGCGAAACGCATTATGCTGCAAGGCCGTCTTCTTCTGCAACAGCGCGTAATACTCCAGTATCATCTGCACCTCTCTCTCTTCGAGATGGATCACCGGATGATCCTTCAACTGCAACAACACGGGCAGAAATTGTTGGAATCGCAACGCCGCATCCTGTGCAAACTGGGGCGAAATGGTAAAGACACAACAGGAGAAGTCCGGCGATTGGTCGATGCGCTGAATCACCTGATCGGGGAAAGAGATGACCATATCGTTCTTTGCAAAGGTATACTCCTTCAGATTGATCTCAGTGCGCACCGATCCGCTCAAGCAAATCGCCATAATGCTGAAATTCAATCTTGCCGGATAGCTACGATAGGGTAACTGACTGAAATTACGGAAAATAGCAAATTTCTCCTCGATCAGAGCCACATCATGGATCTCTTCCGAATCAATCTCGCTGAAATTGATATGCAAAATATCGTCGTGTTTCATACTGGGTAGAGTTAGGTAGGTTGTTAGGTAAGGTATTTTTTAGGTTAGGTTGTCTGAATCCAAAATCACAAAGAACGCACGGGAGAGACCAAGAAGCCCTACATGACTCACCCTGTTCCCCCTTAGAACGAAAAACGCCGACACACCGTGGAAGGCCTCACGACGCCTCACGACGCCCCACGCTCCCGCATGAGCAAAGTCTCTGCATCGCAGGAATGAAGCACGGTGTACTTCATAAAACGAAAAAGATTCGATTTTCGTATCACAACATCGTTCAAATCACCGAAAAAGAGGCATGATTGGTGCGAAGCAACTCCCCCCTGGGGTTCACGCCTCGGAGCTTCGCTTACGGCTGCACCAACACAGGGCTCCGCTGGGGTGTCAGCGTGGAATCCAACCGATAGCCCCGTTCTCGAATGACCGTTGACAACGAGTCTGACGCAGGAGCCACGATGTAGCACTTCCCATCCAGAAAGTTATTAACACCCTGCACCTGTCGGCTGTATGCCCCCAACTCCAACTGCATGAGTGTACTGTTGTTCAGTGAGATCCGTCGAACGGCACGATTGTCATCCACGCCTCGGAGGCGCAAGGTGCAAACACCGGAGCTCAATCCCGTGATATTCACCAGATCCACATCATCCTCCAAAACAATATCGCCGTTGATCACAAACAGATTTCCCATCACAAAATTATAGCCTACCCCAAATCGGAAATCGGGATTGAGGTATCCCACGCCCTGTTCCGAGAAACGCACCGCCAAGCCCTGCACTTGTGCCGCCTCCTGAATCGAGAGATTAAGGGCGTTGCCCCATTGCAAATCATGAACTCGGTATTCGGCGGCCTGGCGGAAGGTGACATAATAGATTGCACCGGGCTTAGGCCTCTCGCCCTTCCAGTGAATGCGTGAAGCCCCCTGATACTCGGGTTCCTCCACCTGCTCGACCTCAAAATCACGACCCGCGAGCCACTCGGAACCTCCGGTTCCGGGCAACGATCCGATCCGCACCACCTGTGCGAAACGCGGAAGGCCATACCAGACGCTGCGTTGTGCCGCATTCGGACGCTCAACGACCGGATGACCATGCAGCGTCAACCAGTCCCAATCCCGATCGGTCGAACGATAGACCTCCGCCTCAGGCAGCGGATTGAGCCGGTCACCAAATTTACCCCGCGGCCCGGCAAACAAACCGTTGGTAAAGGAGCATGAACTATTGTGAATCGAGGGAGCCTGACCGCCCACCCAATCGAAGAAGACGCCATCGCGAAAGACGCTGGGGTTCCCCATGCAGTAGATCGACTCAAATTGATATTCGCCCTGTCCGCAGTGGTTGCCATTGTCCAGCCGGATTCCGGTTCGTGCATCCAGCCGTTGCACCTCCACCACGCGCACGTGTCCCCCCGATCCGATGATGTCGATCCCCACTTCAAAGAAACGACTCGACAAGATGCCTTGTCCCAGATGCTCTCCCACATCGACCCGCGACACGATCACATGATCCAGCAGAAAGTCCTCTTTCACGCCGGTCGTCTCAATGATACAAATCTGACGATCCTTCCGATAGGCAATATGGGCAATCTGCAACGCGGCACTGCCGGCAATCACCCCCTGTGGCAGGGCTGGAGAGAGGGCAAGGGTCAGATTCTCAACGCGGCACCCCTTATGGCGAATCCGCATCGTGGCCGTCGGAACCCGTTTTCGAGCCGTATCGCAACGGAACCCGAAGTCGGGACGCGCATCACACTGGTAGATTCGGGTTGTCCCCACGCCATCCCCTCGAAAGATCTGCCCCGGTGCAGTCGACTCGATCGTGCCGCCGTTCGGCTCGGCCGCTCCGTCAAAATAGTAGTCTCCGGCCGGAAACCACAGCGTTGCACCCGCGGGAAGGCGTTGCATCACACGGTGAATCCGTTCGGTATTGAGACGAGCCGCCTGTGGATCATTGGGAACCAACGGCTCCGCAACATACTGCGCATCCGCACGATCCACGCGGACACACTGTCCGCACAGCGAAGTTGCGATGCCACACCATGCCATACCGCATAGCGTCAGGGTGAATCTAAACCATAAAGTATTCATTGAGTAGAGAGGTTAGGACGAAGCTTATCGTGCGATTTTTTCGCCACAGAAAAACCGACCGCGAAGCGAACCGGAGAACCGGCATCGGAACCGTCGCTACGAAACGGCCAAGCCTTTTCGCAACAATACACGCAGATGGATCGGATGAATGTCGCAGCTAATGTGTCCCTTGCGAGCCAACGAGATGGTTCCCCGCTCCTCCGAGACCACGATCACCAAGGCATCGGAGATCTCCGAGGCTCCCAGTGCCGCACGATGGCGCATTCCGAACTCCATCGGCACATCCCGTTCGGTCGAGGGCAGCACGCACTTGACCGCTGCAATACGATCATCGGCAATCACCATCGCCCCGTCGTGCAACGGAGAGTTTTTGAAAAATACATTCTTAATCAGAGGTGCCGAGATCAACGCATCGATGCGCTCGCCCTGCTCGATAAAGGGAAGCAGGTTGACCTGACGCGCAATCACAATCAGGGCTCCGGTCTTCGTTGCCGCCATATCGGTGCAAGCACTGACCACCGTTTCGATCCACTCCTTGCCCACCACCGTCACGCGGCGTCCCCGTGGACGGAAAAGACGGGAAAAGAGAGAGACCCGGCGATTGGTGTATTGTGTTCCCAACAGAATGAGGAATCGGCGAATCTCCTGCTGAAAGACGACAATCAAAGCAATGACGCCCACGCCGATAATCTGGCCCAAAATCATACTCAACAGCTCCATCTGCATCACGCGAGTCACCACCCACAGCA
>JAQUZZ010000194.1 GCA_028691095.1 Alistipes sp.
ACTCCAAATTATCAGCATCTCGCTGACCGACAAGACTCTTTTACGAGATCTTTTCGACAAATCAAATTTCAATAATTTCAAAGAGCCTTTCGATTCAAGTGAACTGAATTTATTTAACTTTTAATCGTCCATTTTTTAGTGGACAGTAGTGAAATGTAACATCTTCTTTGTTGTATTCTCTCCCGATAAAACAGGCGAGGCTTCTGGCACAATTGTCATATCGATTAATAGTTACTGCTTCATAATCTATCCCAATGAGTTTTGTACATTCGGCAATGTGTTTTTTGAATGATGCTACAAGCAGGTGCTTTTCCTCTTTGGCAAAGAGCTTTGACAATAGCAGTGATGGCGTGATATGTGCTTCACGTTCATAAAGTTCCTTATGGATGGAGAGCAACCGAATTTGCAACCCGTTCAGGTAGTTGTTCAGCTCCTTTGAAGAGGCATCTTTCCCTGTTGAACGTCCCTTTGCACGGTTCCATAACTGCAATGGAACAGACCTAAGGACACGTATTTGGTCTTCTCTGCCGTTTAGCGTAACTCGAAGAATAATAGGAGCTTCTCCATTTTTGAGAAGTCTTCCTTTGAGAACGAAAAATAAAATACTCAATGAATCTTGTTTCATAACTTTTCAATTTTTAATGTTGGACAAAAGTATGAAACCTTAGGCGTGTGATTGATTCGCAAAATACTGTTAATCAGCGAGAAATAATGGTATTCAGTAGCTTTTTTCGGCGACTATTTTTGGGATACTGAATTAGCGACCGACCGCCTACCGAAAAGTGCTCTATTTTGCCATTTGGGACAAAATAAAACTGCTGAACTTCATTGAAATTCAGCAGTTTACGTTGTTTTAAAACTTTTTTAAGTGGTGCCACCACGAATCGAACGAGGGACACAAGGATTTTCAGTCCTTTGCTCTACCAACTGAGCTATGGCACCATTGGTTTGTTTTGACGGTGCAAAGATAGTTAGAAAAATTAATAAAACAATACCCCTCTCGAATTTTAGTTCTGATCGAAATGTTTTATCTTTGCCGAATCTACTAAACTAAATGTTCCCAACGCATGAAAATAGCTCTTGCCCAGTTGAATTATACAATCGGCGATTTTGAGGGCAATCGTGAAAAAATTATCGATTGCATCGATAGGGCCAAAGCACAGCGTGTGCAACTGATCGTTTTCGCCGAACAAGCGATCTGTGGCGCGCCTGCGTATGACTTGTTGAACAAAGTTTCGTTTCTGAATCTGTGTGAGGATACTTTGGAAGAGATCGCATCGCACTGTTTTGATATTGCCGCCTTGATCGGAAGTCCCGCGCAAAGTTCCAATAAGACCATCAGTGTTGCGGCCTTGCTGGAGGATGGACGGGTCAAACGGTATGTCGGGAAAAAGACCATTCGCTCACGCGATGAGGCTGGGTATCTCTCCTCTTCCAAAGGGTGCGAATACATCAAGATCGGAGATAAAAAAGTGGCGGTCGTCGTGGGAGAGGATATTCGGACAGAGCAGGAGTATGGCGAATATGCCGATCTGATCGTCAACTTGAGCAACTCGCCCTATTCGCGTGGCGTGGTGGAGCGACGCTATGATTTTTATCGGCAGTTGGCCTTTATGACCGGCAAGCCGGTGGTCTATGTCAATCAAGTTGGGGCGCAGACCGATGTGGTCTATGACGGCTCTTCGGGCATGATTAACAGTCGGGGTGAAGCCATGATGTTGCTCAAGAGCTTTGAAGAGGATTTTCAGGTCATTGACACGGAGGCCGACCAAGAGCCGATTGCTTTTCCGGAACAAAATAAGACCCGCAATGTGTACCACGCCATCAAGGTGGGGCTGTCGGACTATTTTACGAAAAATGGATTTAAGACCGCTTGCTTGGGTCTTTCGGGGGGGATTGACTCGGCCGTAGTGGTCTCGTTGGCCGCTGAAGTGTTGGGGGCGGAGAATGTGAGGGTGTTGTTGATGCCTTCGCAGTTTTCATCCGACCACTCGGTGGAGGATGCGCGTGCCTTGGCCGAAAACTTGGGGGTGGAGTATCAGATTGTCCCGATCAATGAGACGTTTGCGGCACTCACGACGACCTTGGGCCCTGTGTTCGGAGAGTTGCCGTTCAATGTGGCGGAGGAGAATATGCAAGCGCGGATTCGAGGAATGATGATGATGGCGATCTCTAATAAATTTGGAAATATTCTACTGGCAACCTCCAATAAGAGTGAGATTGCGGTGGGGTATGGTACGCTCTATGGCGACACCGTCGGGGGATTGAGCATCATTGGCGACCTCTATAAGAGTGAAGTGTATGACTTGGCGCGCTATATCAATCGAGACCGAGAGATTATCCCGATCAATACGATCATCAAGGCTCCTTCAGCCGAGTTGCGGTTGGAGCAGAAGGATTCAGACACGCTGCCTCCCTATGATATTCTGGACGCCATTCTGTATCGAATGATCGAAGAGGGTCAGAGTCGGGAGGAGATCATCACGGCGGGCTTCGACGAGGAACAAGTCTATAAAGTCTACAATCTGGTGTTGACCAGTGAATTCAAACGGTATCAGTCGTGTCCGACGTTGCGGTTGTCGACCTGTACGTTGCGCATCAACCGGAGATTGCCGTTGACCAATAAATACGGCTATTAAGGAATGCCAAAGAGGGATTGAGCCCTCCTGTCACGGTATATGTTTGATATACAGATGAGTTTATTGCTTGTGAATAGAGTCCATCGGAGGCAGGAATCTGCCCGTAGCCCACGAATCTAAGGAAAAAATGAAGGATAGAATTCGACATGAAGCGACCGTAACCGAGGTGCTGGAGCAGGCGGTGAGAGTCACCCTACACGTTGAGAGTGCTTGTGCTGCGTGTCATGCGAAGTCGCAATGCGCCATGGGGGAGGGCAAGGAGAAGGAGTTAGTGATTGAGACCCCGATGGCGGAGGCTTTTACCCCGGGGGAATCGGTGTGGGTGGATATGGATCGCGTGATGGGACTCAAAGCCGTGTGGTGGGTCTATATTCTTCCTTTTGTGGCGGTGATGAGTGCGTTGTTGATCTTGTTGCAATGGGGTGTGAGCGAACTGATTGCCGGAAGTACGGCGTTGGGAATGTTGATCCTCTACTATTTGGGGATGTATCTGTTGCGAGAACGGATTGCCCGGGAGATCACCTTCTCCATTCATAAAGTGTCGTGAGTGGGACTTGAATTGAGCCGTCTTCCTTGAGAGGCGGCTTCCTTATTCATGGGCGGAGAACGTGAGCGTAACGCCGTGAACGATAAGAGTGTGCTTGCCCGGCGATGAGGGAAGGCGTTAGGGGAGGGTAGACCTCTTTCCGTTGATTAGAGAGAACCTTGAAGTTTAAATGATTTTATAGCGTTGATAATGAATAGTGTATTAGTATTTACCGTGGTTACCCTCTGTGTGATTGGTGTGGTTGCAGCGGTCATTCTCTATTTCGTGGCACAGAAATTCAAAGTAGAGGAGGATCCTCGGATTGATGCCGTGGAGGGAATGCTTCCGGGTGCGAATTGCGGAGGATGCGGTTATCCGGGGTGTCGGGGATTGGCCGACGCGTTGGTGCGGAACGATGATATTTCGTCGTTGTACTGTACCGCAGGAGGGAGTGCAACGATGCAACCGATTGCTCAATATTTGGGGAAAGCGGTGACCGAGCAGGAACCTCGTGTGGCGGTGGTACGTTGCAACGGTTCGTGTGCGCAACGTCCGCGAACCAATCGCTACAACGGTGCCAGCTCTTGTGCGGTGGAGGCGGCGTTGTATGGCGGTGAGACCGGATGTACCTACGGGTGTCTGGGGAACGGTGATTGCGTGGCGGCGTGTACGTTTGGCGCGTTG
>JAQUZZ010000195.1 GCA_028691095.1 Alistipes sp.
AACAGCAAACTCACCAGTCGAGCCGTAAACGAGGGTTTCTCGGGTGGAGAGAAGAAGAAGAACGAGATCTTCCAAATGGCGATGCTCGAACCGCGGCTGGCCATCCTCGACGAAACCGATAGCGGACTCGACATCGACGCCCTACGGATCGTTGCCACGGGGGTCACCAAGCTCAAACGTCCCGACAATGCCACGATTGTAATCACCCACTATCAACGCTTGCTGGACTATATCGTTCCCGATGTGGTGCACGTCCTCTACCGGGGTCGCATCATCCACACGGCGGGCAAAGAGCTGGCACTGAAACTGGAGGAACAGGGATACGACTGGCTGATCAATCAATATGAGTAGGGGCATGGAAAATATCGAAAAACGATGGGTCGAACTGTATCGTGCCAATGCCGAGCTGATCGAGGAGGGCACGTCGGAGGCGATCAACCGTCCCCGAGGCGAAGCCTTGGAGCAATTCATGCTTCAGGGAGTCCCCGCCAAAGGGTCGGGACACGGCGATCGGTATCACTACACCGATCTTCGCAAACGTTTTGAGTCGGCCTACGAATCCTACTTCACCCCGGCCTATCAAAAGATTGCACCTCCCGAACCCCTCACGACGGGTCTCCATCTGGCCTGTCGCAACGGATTCTGCACGGCAGAGGGGGGGCTCCGTCGCACGGCCGAAGGAGTGATCTATGGTTCGCTGCGTACGGCCTCCGTCGAGTGTGCCGAGCTGGTGGACAAACACTACAATCAACTCGTCTCAGCCCAAGCTACCGGAGTCACCGCCCTCAATACGCTGATGGTGCAGGATGGAACGTTTCTCTATGTACCCCGTCATGTGTCGCTCCAGATCCCGATTCTTCTCGATCTGTGGTTGTATAGCGAGGCGGAGAGTGTGGCCTCCTTCCTGCGTCATCTCTGGATTTTTGAGGAGGGATGCTCGGTGCGGCTGGTCGTCGATCACCGTTCACTCAGCCCGGAGGCTGCATTAGCCAGTCGGGTGCGAGAGCTCTTTGTGGGAACCAACTCACGGGTCGAAATCGTCGATCTGTTTCGGTGCAACGCCCGCACGACGCTCGTCAGCGAATCTTTTGCCCGACAAGACCGCTCCAGTCGCCTCCAAACCCTTGCATTGGGTCTCGGAGGAGAGATCGTGCATTACGAACAGACCGTACAACTCACCGGAGCAGGAGCCGAGAACCACACCGATGGACTCATGCTCTGCGGAACCCACGAACAGATCGACTTCACCACCGACCTGCGTCATGAAGCACCCGACTGCACCAGCCACGAGCTATTCAAAGGCGTCGCGGCCGAGGAGGGTTGCGGAGTCTTCAGCGGTCGCATCTATGTCGCCCCCGGGGCACAACGCACGCAGGCCTTTCAACAGAGCAACAACCTCTTGCTAAACGATCGCGCCCACTTCTACGCCAAGCCCCATTTGGAGATCTATGCCGATGATGTGAAGTGCAGTCATGGCGCAACGGTCGGCCAACTCGACGACCAAGCGATCTTCTATATGCGTCAACGCGGCATCGACGAAGCCCAGGCACGTCGTTTGCAAATGAGCGGATTCATCAATCAGGTGATCCAGAAAGATAGTTGCGCCGGCATCTGTGAACTTTTGGAGGAGCTGGCCGTGGAGAAGATCCAACGGATGTAAGAAGCGGGTTGAATCCAAAAACACAGGCTCCACACGTTCGCATGATCCCCACACCGACCCCCAACCTATATCTTCGTAAAAATGGATATTGATTTTCGTAAAATACGAGAAGACTTTCCGATTCTCTCCCAAAAGATCTACGGGAAACCCTTGATCTATTTAGACAATGGCGCCACGGCACAAAAACCGCAGTGTGTCATTGACAAGGTGAATACGCTTCACTGCGAGATGAACGGAAACATCCATCGCGGCATCCACTTCATGAGCGAACGATGCACCGAGGCCTACGAAGCGGCTCGAAGCCGCATTGCCGACTTCATCGGAGCCGCCTCCACCCGCGAGGTGATCTTCACCTCCGGAGCCACCGCCTCCATCAACACCGTGGCGTACAGTTTTGCGGAGCGTTATCTCGGTGCGGGTGACAACGTGATCACCACCGAGATGGAGCACCATGCCAACATTGTGCCCTGGCAGATCGTCTGTCAACGCAAGGGAGCCGAACTGCGGGTTATTCCGTTCGACGACGAGGGTCGCCTGATGACCGAACAACTCGAACAACTCCTCGACGACCGGACGCGACTGCTCTGTATTACCCAAGCCTCCAACGTGCTGGGGACGCGCCCCGACTTGGCTCCCGTGATTGCAGCGGCGCATCGTGCCGGTGTACCGGTGCTGGTCGACGGATGCCAAGGCATCGTTCACGGAGGCGTGAACGTTCAGGAGTTGGATTGCGACTTCTATGCCTTCTCCGGTCATAAACTCTATGGGCCCACAGGCATTGGGGTGCTCTACGGGAAGGAGAAGTATCTTGCCGAGATGCCTCCTTTCATGGGAGGAGGCGACATGGTGGGCACCGTCTCGTTCCAGAAGACAACCTATGCGGAGCTTCCGCTCAAATTCGAGGCCGGCACCACCAACTACATCGGAGCCATCGGCTTAGGGGAGGCCATCGGCTATCTCCAAAGCCACGATATCGCAGCCCTACTCCAACACGAGGCCGCGTTGACGCGTTATGCCACCGAACGCCTCTCTGCGATTGACGGATTGCGCATCTACGGTACACAACCCCACAAATGCAGCATTCTCTCCTTCGGTTTTCAAGGGGTACACCCCTTTGACGTGGGGATGATTCTGGATAAACTGGGAATCGCCGTACGCACGGGAACCCATTGTGCCGAACCGGTCATGACGCACTACGGCATCACGGCCATGGTGCGCGCCTCCATGGCCTTCTACAACCTTCCGGAGGAGATCGACCGCCTTGTCGAAGGCATCACGCGCGCCCTACGGATGTTGCGCGCCTAAGTACACCGTGCGCTTTATGACCCGCACCCTTCTGCATTGCTCCGGCATATCCCGGGACAAAGGAGCTCCTCAGGCTTTCAGACCCTTTAAACCCTAAACTACACGCTACAAAACCCTCTCTTCTTATGTCCCTGATCGTTCTCGAAGGGCTCGACGGAGCCGGAAAATCGACCCAAATTCAAATGCTTCAGGAGCTGTTGACCGCACACGGCCTCCCCTATGCTTATCTTCATTTCCCCCGTTTCGACGCCCCGATCTACGGGGAGCTGATTGCCCGTTTTCTACGCGGGGAGTTAGGTTCCCTCTCCGAGGTCGATCCCTACATTGTGGCGCTGCTCTATGCCGGCGATCGTGCCGAGGCCGCCACAACCCTCCGTCGGTGGATGGAGGAGGGGAAAACCGTCATCCTCGATCGTTACGTCTACTCGAACATTGCCTATCAGTGTGCCAAGATCGCCGATCCTCTTGCACGGCAGGCTTTGCAGGAGTGGATTCTCCAGTTGGAATACACCCATCACCACTCACCCCGTCCCGATTGCACCCTCTTTTTGGATGTCCCTTTCGACTTTACGCGACGCAAGTTGACCGAATCGCGCGACGGAGCCGATCGAGACTATCTGCAAGGCAAACAGGATATTCATGAGGCCTCCCTCTCCTTCCAGCAGCGCGTTCGGGAGGTCTATCTTGCGCAAACCCAGTACGACCCAACCTTCAAGGTGATCTCCTGCGCCACGGCCGACGGCCAAATCGCTTCCCCCGAAACCATTTTTGAGCAGTTACAGCGTGCGATCCGACCGCTTCTGCCGTAAACGATAAGGGATAGAGAGCGTCC
>JAQUZZ010000196.1 GCA_028691095.1 Alistipes sp.
ATATCGGCAATCATTTTAGGAATAAAGAAAGGGCTATATCGAGGAATAAGACCTCCTTCGACATAGCTCTTTACTTCTTGGTAGAAGGTCTCCAATCCACCAATACCTGAACCCCAAATTACTCCGACACGATCCAGATCGAGTTTTTCCAACTCGATGCCCGAGTCCTTCACGGCCTGATCGGCAGCGACAAGGGCATATTGCGTGTAGAGGTCGTATTTGCGCACCTCCTTGCGGTCAAAGTAATCCGAAGCTGAATAGCCTTTCAGCTCGCAGGCAAATTTTGTCTTGAATTCAGAAGGGTCAAAATGGGTAATAGGTCCTGCCCCGCTTACACCTTTTTCAAGATTTGCAAAGTACTCCTCGATGCTATTGCCTAAGGGGTTAATTGTCCCTATACCTGTTACAACAACTCTTCTCTGTTTCATGTTTCACTTTGAATATTCGTTAGACTAATGCCTGCTTGCATGGTGAGGCTACACACCGCATATTACTTCTTTGCAGAAATATAGTTGATAGCATCACCTACCGTGGTGATCTTCTCTGCATCTTCGTCCGGAATCGAAATGCCGAACTCTTTCTCGAACTCCATGATCAGTTCAACGGTGTCCAGTGAATCGGCACCCAAATCATTTGTAAAGCTGGCAGCAGGAACAACTTCAGCAGCATCAACGCCGAGTTTGTCAACGATGATCTCCACTACTTTTGATGAAACGTCTGACATAATCCAATTAGTTTAAGTTTAACATTGAGGTTATTTCAAAAATTACTTGTATTTCAAAGCCAATTTTTTGCAAAAGTAACACTTTTTCCCTTATTTTTGATCTTTCAATCTTTTTTTTCAGAGCCGAAGGTGTGGTTCTGTATGTAAATAACTAAATATGAAGAAAATAGCGATTTTCGCTTCAGGCTCGGGTTCCAATGCCGAAAACATTATTACCTACTTTTCTGCGCGAAACAGCGCGCGTGTGGAGTTAATTCTCTCCAATCGTTCCGATGCGATGGTGCTCGAACGGGCAAAACGTCTTCAGGTGGAGGCCGTCGTCTTCGATCGGGATACCTTCTACCACTCCGATCGGATCGTGTCGTTGTTGCGCGACCGCGCGATCGACTATGTGGTCTTGGCTGGATTTTTGTGGTTGGTACCGGCGAATCTGTTGGCCGCATTCCCCGATCGGATTGTCAACATTCATCCGGCTCTCTTGCCTCGGCATGGCGGGAAGGGAATGTATGGCGATCGAGTACATCGTGCCGTCGTAGAGGCGGGCGATGCGGAGAGCGGCATTACGATTCATCGTGTCAACGAGGTCTACGATAGCGGGGATATTGTGGCGCAATATCGCGTACCGGTGATGCCCTCCGACACGCCGGAACAGGTGGCCTCAAAGGTTCATGCGTTGGAGTATCAATATTTTCCGATCGAAATTGAGAAGGAACTGCTTAAGTTCTAAGTTCCTGTCAATTCGTAAAATACCGCTGACCTGCCCCGCCCTCAACGGTATGGGGGAGGTTGGGAGGGGTCAATTCGTGAAACTCACGTGAAATACACACCATGCGACTTCTGTTAATCAGTAATTCAACCAATGCGGGTGAAGCGTTCCTCGCATATCCTCAGCGTGAGCTGGCCTCTTTTTTGGCCGGGGTCTCGGAGGTTTTGTTTATTCCCTATGCGGCTGTCACCTTCTCGTATGAGGAGTATCTGCTGAAGGTGCAGGCGCGATTCCGCGCGTTGCATATCACCGTGCGTTCGGTGCATCGGGAGAGCAATCCGGCGCAAGCTGTACGTCAGGCGCAAGCCGTAGTGGTCGGGGGTGGCAACACCTTTGCCCTGCTTGGGCGTATGCAGCAAGAGGGACTGATTGCGGCGATTCGGGAGCGTGTGGAGGAGGGAATGCCTTACGTGGGATGGAGCGCGGGAAGCAACGTGGCCTGTCCGACGATTGGCACGACCAACGATATGCCGATTGTGGAGCCTGCGTCATTTTTTGCGTTGCGCTTGATTCCCTTTCAGATCAATCCGCACTACACCGACGAGGTGTTGCAGGGTCATGCTGGGGAGACGCGTGAGCAACGTATCTTAGAGTATATTGAGGCCAATCCGTCGATGTACGTCGTCGGCTTGCGCGAAGGGTCGATCTTGAGGCTGGAGGGCGACGCGCTCTCGTTGATCGGGAGTCGCCCGATGCGTGTTTTTAGGCAGGGGGAGTCGCCACGTGAGCTCTCCTCGGGCGAGGATTTGAGCTTTTTATTGCGATAACGTGTCGATCATGGGGCGACAAGCAACTTCTGAGGAGACCCTCTCCCATCGTGTGGGGGTGCAGGGAGAGGAGGTCGCAACGCGTTACTTGGTGGAGCATGGTTTCGAGATTCTGCATCGAAATTGGCGCAGCGGTCGTTACGAATTGGATATTGTGGCACGTCGCGACGAGACCTTGCATATTGTAGAGGTCAAGTGCCGTCGAGCGGGGAGTCTCACGCGTCCTGAGGAGGCAATGACCGAAGCTAAATTTCGAGCGATCTTTCGGGCTGCCGAGCATTATCTGGCCTATTACCAACTCGATTTAGAGACGCAATTCGATTTGATAGCGGTGGAGTACACCTCCGATTCCCGCTGTTGTATACGATATATTCCGGATGCCGTGACGCCTCATTGGTGACATCTGTCTCTCCCCAAATGGACGAACGCCAAGAGGGAGACTCACAAGCAACGTCCAATTTATAAAGATAGCAAAGGGCGAAGATCTCGTGGATCTTCGCCCTTCGCTATCTTTTTACCCGGGAATCGCTACTTCAGAATGGCCGCTAACATTGCGGCAAGCGAGGCCGTGGAGGTCACCATGCCCATGGTGGTAGCCAATCCGTTGCCGGTACGCTCCTTGCGCATGGGAACGATAATCTGACACCCCGGCTCAATCTTGGGATAACTCTTGAAGAAGAGGCATTTGATGCGCGTTGCCGCTACTTTTCCGTTCATATACACCACCAAAGGACGTCGGCGTGCCTCTTGTTTGAAGCCTCCGCCTTGATAGATGTAGTCTTTCAATTTAGGCGTGGTATAGGTGACGGTATTCTGGTAGAGAACGGCTCCCGAGATGCGTACGGTGCTGTTGTATTTGGGGATCAGGATGCGGTCGCCCTCTTGGAGAATGAGGTCGTCGTTGCACCCCGGTTCGGCCAGGGCTTTGGCAATATCGACACCCACCGATTGATATTCAGGAATCGTGACGGAGGCCAGAGATAAGGAGTCTTTTCCTCGATTGGTCATTGCGACTTCGATGGCTGTTCGAAGACGTACTCTCTCATCCGCAGTCAATCGACGTTGGAGGCTGGCTCCTCGGACATACGCCTCCGGCGTTAACCCTCCGGTGCGTTGAATCAGATCGGAGATACGTTCTCCGGTGGTCTTCATCACATATTCACCTCCGAAGAGCACCTCTCCCGAGACCGCAACGCTTTGTTGTGCCGAGTAACCCGGTGAACGGCGAATGTAGATCTCATCAAAGGGCTCAATCAGGAAACGTTGGTTCTCCGGAGCAATCTGGAGGTCGGCCGTGATCGAGAAGGTGAAAGTCTCTGCGATTTTGGGCGAATAGGTCGTGGAGGCGGGATCTTTTACCCGTCGTGCAATCTCAACGTTGGCTTGCGAAGCGGACTCTTTGAGTCCTCCTCCGATCAAGATGACATCTTCGATGGTCATTCCTTTGCGGTATGTGAAGGAATGTGGACGATTGACCTCCCCTTTCACCGTGACCGTATAGCTCTCTTGAAGATCATAGACATTGGGGATGTAGACTT
>JAQUZZ010000197.1 GCA_028691095.1 Alistipes sp.
CAGGAGGAGAACAAACGTGGGGTTTTCCTTAATCAACCCCTTGGTCAGAATCTGCAACTTATTCATGGTTTTGCGAATTTAGGGATTGCAACAAGGTGTAGGCACGGTTGACCGCGTCGGTGTAGGCACGCGAAGAGATGGTGGAGGCGGTGATGGCATCCACGTCACCGCCATCTTTGCGCACCGAAAGTTTAAAGTCTGCGGGATTCTTTCCCTCGAACTGCACCGAGAAATCCGATTTGCTGCGTTCAATCTTATTGCCCAAACCCGGGGTTTCGTTGTGCGAAAGGGTCTCCACGCTATGGATCGTTCCGTCCTTGAGGAAGCCCACCATCAAGCGAATCTCACCCCCGAAACCCTTCATCGTGAAGGTTTCGATGGCATAGCCCACCGTATCGGCTCCCTGTGTAGCGGTGTAGAGCGTCAGGGTTCCCCCGTCTACCGGATACTCGGTGCGGGTCTCCCCCGGCTGGTTGTCAAAGGCGGGCAACACGGCCGCGATGGCCGTCGTCACTTTCTCCTGCTTGGCCTGTGCGATCGGGCCCGCGGTGACCTGATAGACCAAGCCCACGGCCGCACTGGCAATCAAGGTAATGACCAGCAGGGTTAAAATCATATTTTTCAGCGTACTTTTCATTCTCTTACGTAACCTATAAACGTTATTGATACATTGTTCACGCGACAGATGGGATCTGCCCAAAGCATCCGAGGCTCAACGGGTGGTAGACTTCGAGCCCAGACCTTGTTACTCTTTTTTCGCCGGTATCACTCCGAAGCGTTTGGGTCGGAAACCCTTATTAATCAACGGAACCACCGCGTTCATAATCAAAATGGCAAACGACATTCCCTCCGGATAGGCTCCCCAGGTACGGATTAAGATCGTAATTACACCGATCCCCACCCCATAGAGCACCATACCTCGCGTCGTCATGGGCGAGGTGACATAATCGGTCGCCATGAAGATGGCTCCCAGGAGTGCACCACCGGTCAGGATCTGAAAAAATGGATTCATAAAGTGCAGCGGCTGCACCAACCACAGGATGCCGCTGAACACAAACATCGAGCCCAGCACCGACACCGGCGTGTGCCAAGTAATCACCCGACGGCTCAAGAGATAGAGAAAGCCCAGCAACAAGGCCAGAGCTCCGATCTCACCGAACGATCCGGATTTGAATCCCAACAACATATCGTTATACGAGATTTTATCCGCCACATCCACGGTGGTAGCCCCTCCGGCCAAGGCCTCCTTCACGAAGCCCAGCAGGGTAGGCCCTGTCACGGCATCGGTAGCAACCTCGGCACTGATCTCCGCGGGAATCACCGCATCGGACAGCGGGTCGACATGGGTCGGCGTCACAAAGCCGGTCATCTGCACCGGAAAGGAGATCAACAGGAAGACACGTCCCACCAAAGCGGGATTGAACGGATTGCAACCCAATCCGCCAAACGACATTTTACCCACACCGATGGCCACCAAGGCGCCCAGAATCACCATCCACCAAGGCAACGTGCTGGGGAGGTTGAAGGCCAGCAACACACCGGTCACCACGGCCGACAGGTTTTTGAGGGTCGGTTCTCCCTTCAGCAGATAACGCTGAATCAGGAACTCAAATCCCACACACGCAACTACCGACAGCGCCGTCACCCACAAAGCACTGACTCCATAGACAATGACGGAGACGATAAAGGCGGGAATCAAGGCGATCAACACATCCCCCATCAGACGCTGAGTCGAAAACGCACCGTGAATGTGCGGTGAGGGGGAGACAATCAATTTCTTATCCATTAAAATTTGGGTTTTTATCACGCTTGCAATCAACTCCTGCGAAAGATTCGGGCTGGGTCACAACGCGTCCCTCCGCAAGGCTACAACACAATTTCTCTTTTTACCTACTCTCTACACAACGCGGCATCGCGTGTCAGACACTCTGCCTCAACGCAAAGGCTCTCGCCTCCGCGTCACCACACCCGTCTGTTGCACAATCCTTCCTTCGACGATCTGCAACACACCGCGCACTATGCTTTAGGGGCACTCTTGCGCGCTCGTACGCGTCGCATCACCTCCGCCTTGCCCAGACGAATGTAATCCAGCAAGGGCAACATGGCCGGACAGGTGTAGGCACACGAACCGCATTCGATGCAGTCGGTAATGTATCCGGCCTCCGCATCCTCAAAACGTCCCAACTTCGACAACGTAGAGAGACGATAAGGCTCCAATCCCATCGGACACACCGTGACACACTTTGCACATTTGATGCAGCTTCCCGCCTCTTTGCGCACCGCGCCACGCTCTCGAATCAACAGAATCCCCGAAGTTCCCTTGGTCACCGGAGCCTCCAGATTCGACACGGCACGCCCCATCATCGGGCCTCCGCTAATCACCTTCCCCGCATCGGCAGGCATACCGCCACACCGTTCGATCAAGGCGCTGAGGGGCGTTCCGATGCGCACCCGTAGGTTGGAGGGGTGCTCCACACAACGTCCCGTGACCGTCACAATGCGTTCGATCAACGGTTTATTCTTCTGTACAGCCTCATATACGGCAAATGCCGTCCCAACATTCTGCACCACGGCTCCCACGTCAATCGGAAGTCCGCCCGAGGGAACCTGTCGTCCCGAAACGGCTTCGATCAACTGCTTCTCACCCCCCTGGGGGTAACGCACCCGCAAGGGAACCACCGTAATCTGCGGATCCTGAGCGGATAGACGCGACAAGTGCTCAATGGCATCCGGCTTGTTGTTCTCGATGCCGATGTAAACCTTAGATACGCCTAAGACCCGAGCCAAGAGTCGCACCCCGATCAACACCTCTTCCCCTCGCTCCAACATCAACCGATGGTCGGCCGTGAGGAACGGCTCACACTCCACCCCGTTTATAATCAACATTTCGGCATGTTTTCCGGGAGGAACTGCCAGCTTCACGTGGGTCGGGAAAGTAGCTCCGCCCATCCCCACCAAACCGGCTGCCGTGATCTTCTCCAAGATCTCCTTGGGCGACAAGTCACACGTCGAGATCAAGGTCTCGCTCCGATCAATCGACTCCAGCCACTGATCGCCCTCCACCCGAATCGTAATCGTCGGACGACGTACTCCGCCGTTGTCGGGCAGTGCATCCACCGCGGTCACCGTCCCCGAAACCGGAGCATGAACCGGAGCCGACACAAAACCACCCGCCGTAGCAATCACCTGCCCAACCTGCACCGTGTCTCCCTTCTTGACCACCGCCACAGCCGGAGCTCCGATGTGCTGACACAACGGAACGACGGCAATCTCCGGTAGCGGCATCGGCTCAATGGCCGCTTTCTCGCTGATTTTATACTCAGGCGCATGAATACCGCCCTTGCTGAATCCTTTTAACATATCTCAAGTGGTGTAAATAAGCACCGTGTACTATCAATTATCAAAGCACATTGTGCTGTTTATTAGCAATAAACACATCGGAATCCCGATCCGCAGTCTTTAGGCCGTCTGCTCCGTGGCAGGGCTCTTCAACTCCTCGGTCGGCGTCACCTTGCGCGGAGGGAAGTTCACCTCCCGAATTCCTCCCGTCGGACACTCCACCACGCACTTGCGGCACAACCGACACTTGGCAGGATCAATGTAAGCCAGATTATTCTCCAAGGTGATGGCCTCAAACGGACAGGTGCGCATACACTTTCCACAGCCGATGCAAGCCACCACACACGCCCGCTTGGCTACCGCGCCCTTGTCTCGATTGACACAACCCACGTAGATGCGACGGCTCTTCACCCCTTTGGGTCGCAACTCTATGATGCCCT
>JAQUZZ010000198.1 GCA_028691095.1 Alistipes sp.
CGCGATTTGGACGGAAGCTACATTTTACTCAACGGCAACCAGACCTGCTCGTTGTTGCTCTACTACATTGTACGACGCTGGAGCGAGTTGGGACGTCTGCACGGCAAAGAGTATGTAATCAAGACCCTCGTGACGACCGAGCTGATCGCGCGCATTGCGGCTTCGTTCGGGGTGAAGTATTTCGATTGCCTCACGGGATTCAAATATATTGCGACGATCATTCGCAACTTGGAGGGCGAGATGCAGTATATCTGCGGAGGCGAGGAGAGCTTTGGATTCCTGGCCGAGGATTTTGTGCGTGACAAGGATGCGGTGAGTGCTTGCGCCATGGCGGCCGAGGCGGCAGCTTGGGCCAAGAATCAAGGTATCACCCTCTACGATCTGCTCAAGGAGATCTATGTGAAGTACGGATTCTTCCGCGAGGCTTTGGTTTCGGTGGTGCGTAAAGGCAAGGAGGGGCAGGAGGAGATTGCCCAAATGATGTCCGACTATCGGCAGAATCCGCCCCAGAGTTTGGGAGGATCGCCGGTGGTGCTACGCAAGGATTATCAGAGTGGCATCGTGACCCATGTAACGGAGGGTACGACGGAGACGATGGATATGGAGCGCAGCAATGTGTTGCAGTTTGTGACCGCCGACTCCACGATCGTCTCGATTCGTCCTTCGGGAACCGAACCGAAGATCAAGTTCTACTTCGGGGTGCGGGAAGAGTTGCCCAACGTCGCCCAATTCGACGCGGTGCGTCAGACCTTGGATGCCAAGATCGAGGCGTTGAAAAGCGAGTTGAAGCTCGAATAGCTGCTTAAATCCATAAAAATTATGGCCAGTATATTTACACGCATTATTCAAGGTGAGATCCCCTGCTACAAGGTGGCCGAGGATGAACACTGCTTTGCCTTCTTAGATATTAATCCCGTTGCCAAAGGACACACGTTGGTGATCCCTAAAAAAGAGGTGGACAACATCTTTGACTTGGACGACACCACGCTGAGTGAGTTGACCCTCTTTGCAAAAAAGGTTGCTCGGAGTATTCAGTCAAAGATTCCGTGTAAAAAGGTAGCAATGGTGGTTCTGGGACTGGAAGTTCCCCATGTGCATATCCATCTGATTCCGATCAACGCGGAGAGCGATGTCGATTTCAAACGGGCGAAATTAGAGTTGACGCCCGAAGAGTTTCAGCAGATCGCCCGCCTCATACAGTTGTAGAGGAAGGGGATGCCATAGAGGGGATCAAAAAGAATTCTTGAGCCCTTTGGTTACGGTATACTCTTGATATACAGATGTATTTGTTGTCGATAAATCGCATTTGTGCGTAGATGACGAGTCTGAAGGATTCTTGCAGACTCGTTTATCATTCATTTTTTCCTCAGAAGCCCCTACGGCTTGAGACTTGTGCTCAATCCGTAGGGGCTTCTTGACGAAAGAGGGGAGCGTGATACTGAAGTGTTACTCAAGATAAGTTTATCTAACTACTTATAAAAGTGAGCTATCCTTTCGATTGCAGAAGCATAAGAGGGGAGAGCTCTCATCATCACCGTATGAAGTTGTCATACGGTGATTTTTTATGCAAGAAAGGGGAGTCGGTAGGGTAGAATCTCCTCAATCTGGTTTTTTACGGATCGATTAATTCCCCTTCAGCCCATAATTATTTAACATAATGTATCAAGATATATTCTAATCCACGGATCTCTGGATAGGGTAGTGTTATTGGAGCGAATAAAATATTCGGGCTATTCACAAATGGATTATTCACAAATGTAACCCACAACACAAAGACTACAATAGTAAATAAATCTATGTAGGTAACATTTGTAAACCTTTATTATGTTTACAAATGTATTCGTCACCCACACCCTCTGGACTATATCGAAAATAGGGAATTAAATAATTGAATCTATATATGTAAATACATAATTATCAGTATAATATATATATTTATATAAAGTGTTTGGTCAATAAATGAGAGGGGTAAACGGGTAAAACAGGACGAATAAGCCCGTATCAGACAAGTTGTATAATGTAAATCACTTTTTTTCAATATTTTATAATAAATCATCTACTATACTTGTTCAGACTTACGCTAATATTTACATTTGTAGTATGTACCCCTGCAATTTGGAATTCACATCTGTAATCACCTGGGAGGGTTGAAAAAGAATTATTTTTGTGAAAATAGAGTTGTTTATTCTTGTAAATCTTTTTATTTTTGTAAAAAACATCCCTATGAAAGATCGGTTGTCGAAATTTATGGAACAGGAGCGTCTGACGGCTTCCCGTTTGTCGGAGATTTTGGGTGTACAACCTGCAACCATCTCCCATATTCTGAGCGGACGGAATAAACCCAGTTTTGAGTTTATTGAAAAAATGTTAATGCGCTTTCCGAAAGTGAATCCAGATTGGCTTTTATTAGGAAAAGGAGGCATTTATCGGGTCTTGGCGGAGTCGTCGAGCAATACGAGCAATGCGATGGGGTCGATGCGCACGGAAGACGTTGGATCTCAGGTCGCTTCTGTCGGAAAAGAGACGCTGTTTGCTTCATATTTTCAGGGAGATAACCGCAATACTTCTCGGGACAATACATTTGTAACGCCTGCATCCACTTCTCAGAAACGCCCTGTAGAGCCTGTTTTTCAAGAAATTAAAGGCGCTACGAGGTTGTCCGAGGGATCCCCTGCAACCCTCCCTAATGAGGCTGTACGCGAACGGGTAGATACAAAATCCCCCTCTTCCGCAGAGGTTGCGGCCAAGGAGGTGGTGCGTATTGTGATTTTTTTTCGAGATGGAACCTGCGCTCCTTATACACCTCAATAAACCTCTTTCGTTCGCATCGACCCCATTTGATCGTATTGCTCGACGACTCCGCCAAGACACCCGATAGAGGCTTTTGGGGCGTGTTTTTAGAATTGCATGCAGGTTGTAGCGGGATGCTCGTATGAATTTAACATAATGAATAAGCCTAAAACTCATTCTAAGTAGAGGGGGTGTCTTTTCTGAATTTCTTTCCAAATTTCTATTTGACCTCCGGTCGTTTCCCCTCGCTTGGCTGCTATGTAAAGCGTTTGAAATGTTGATTCTAAGGATGGATTAAAGGAATAAGGCTATGCTCCACAAGCGATCCCGAACGAAGGATCTTGACCTTAGCGTTGCAGTCCAAATTTGGGATCGATCATTGACAGCAACGCAACGAATTGGAGGTTTTCTACATTTTATTTTGTGATTATAATATATATTATGTTAAATTAAGAGATGCGAGATATACTTCTCTTGCCTTCTTTGCCCTCCTTTGTCGGTTCTTTTTATGTACTTATATTCGTTCTTTCGAGGTTGTCGGTTCTCTTCGTGAACTTTTCGTTTGTTCTTTCGGAGTCATTTGTTCTTTCGAGGAGGTATGGTTTGTATGCGAAAAATCCGTTGTACGCTTGAATGTAAGCGTACAACGGATTTATTTTAAGGATATTACGGATCTGTGCTACTTCATCTCGGTCGCCTGAGCCTCTAAAATCATGACCAGCTCACCGTTATGCAGAAGCATCAGCAGATCTCCATCGATGCGATAGGTGTCTACCCGATCCAGATCTCTAATAAATTGATCCTCTTGGGCTTGATTGGGACACATGGCTCGTGTCGATCCGATGGATTCTAATTTGATTTTCCCTTTTGCAGCATCGTTCAGGGTGTATTTGCCCAGAATCGAGTTACACTCGCCACGTCCCCCGAAACGCTG
Organism: Alistipes sp.; assembly: GCA_028691095.1. Classification (GTDB taxonomy): domain Bacteria; phylum Bacteroidota; class Bacteroidia; order Bacteroidales; family Rikenellaceae; genus Alistipes_A. The sequence goes on from JAQUZZ010000198.1 coordinate 3,725, forward strand.
TTCTTTGTCATCGAACACCAACATATAGTTGTTATCGGCTTTGAACGGTT
>JAQUZZ010000199.1 GCA_028691095.1 Alistipes sp.
TGACTTCCGAAGATTAGCAAAGGATTATGAACGAAAGGTGGTGTGTTCGGAAAATATGATATACTTGGCTTTTATTTCACTGATGCTAAAATGGTTATAAATGATATTTTTAAACAGACTCTAAACAGTCGCTGAATGGTTTTATCTCTCGCACCTTGATCCAGCCTCGCGAACGTCAGATGTTTAAACCTTTTTTGGCGCAAATTGCAGAGCTGGGGTCTCGACAAACGGGGGATTACACGTGGCTGGAGGAGCGTGCCGACCGAGGACAGCGACAGATCGGAGCCGCATTCTCCCAGATCTCCTATTATGAGCAGTTGATCTTGGCGGTGGATTATTGGTTCCGTCATTGTGATTTCGATCAGAATGGACTGGCGGTTTGGAATAGCTCGGATCATAGTGGCATGGAAAACCAGATCAGTCGTGCCGGAGGACTCGATGCGTTTCGTTACGAAGGGGTGGATGTGAATTGTTACCTCTATCGGGAATTGAAGGCCTTGCAAAATATCGCGCTGCATCTCCATAAAAAAGAGGATGCTGTGCGATTCGGACAACGTGCCGATCTGTTGGCTGATAAGATTAATACGCTGCTGTGGGATGAAACCGAGGGGATGTATTTTGATCGGGATGAGTACACCGGTCGAAGGGTGAAGGTCAAAGCCGTTTCGGCCTTTACGCCTCTGTGGGCAGGCATTGCATCGGAGCGTCGTGCTGCGCGGTTGGTGAAGGAGCACTTGTTGAATCCTGAAGAGTTCTGGACTCCCTTTCCGGTGGCGGGGTATGCACAAACCGAACCGGATTATGCACAAGGCGATATTCGGGATTGGGGGTGTAATTGGCGTGGCACCACATGGATTCCTATGAATTACATGATTATGCACGGATTGATGGACTATGGCTATACGCAAGAGGCACAAACTTTGGCCAAGAAAACCTTTGAACTGGTGGGAATGAAGAATGAGGTGACCCGTGAGTTCTATCAAGGTGAGAGCGGCGAAGGTTTGGGACTCAAACGTTTTTGGGGATGGTCGGCTTTGGCCTACATGATGCCTTTTGAGTGTGCCCTTGCGTATGATCCTTCTCGATTGGACGATCGGCAGATCGAAGCCTTGGGAACGCGTCTCTTTCAAATTCAATTTCCAGAGGTGAAAGATGCTCCCGTGATTAACACCCAGTTAACCTTGGAGTAAGCCCCCTACTTCGGCCTCGATTGTTGAGGTCGGAACCACCCTTAGCGTTCGTATCGCGTTCGGCAGCACAGAGCCTCATTTCGCTCTGTGCTGCCGAATTTGTTTTCGGAGCACAGCGTGCGATTTATTAGCAATTACCTCATCTGTATATCAGCCATATGCCGTGATGAGATGATTGAATCATTCTTTGGGATTCCTTGCGATTGACGGTCAAAGCGGTGCGGTATTTGCGGATTGTGGTTCGGAGTGCAGGATGTAACCGTTTCGTAATCTTTTTGCAATCGGAACGTAACAAGATCCTTGTAATATTGCAGCATCAATAAGTGAAAGGAGAATGAAAAAATTGATTCTGATGATGGGGGTGTTGGGGCTGGCAGCTTGTGGCACCTCCCCGAAGGGAGAGTCGGCCGCCAAATTGACGGGTGCAGGAGCCACCTTCCCGCTCCCTTACTATAACTTGGCCTTCAAAACCTATTTCGATTCGACGCACGTGTCGGTCTCCTATGGAGGCATCGGGAGCGGCGGGGGGATTCGTAGCTTGAAGGATCGGATCGTCGATTTTGCCGGCTCGGATGCGTTTCTCTCGGAGGAGGAGATGCGGAGTATGCCCGACAGCGTGGTGCATCTTCCTACTTGTATGGGGGCTGTGGTGATGGCCTACAACCTTCCGCAAGTCAAGAGCCTGCGACTGACCGGTGAGGTGATTGCCTCCATCTATTTGGGCGAGATCACACGCTGGGACGATCCCCGCATCGGGGCACTCAACCCGGGTGCAGCCCTACCGGAGATGCCGATTCATCCGGTGTATCGCTCCGACGGCAGCGGAACAACCTATGTCTTCAGTGATTACCTCTCGAAGGTGAGTCCCTCTTGGTCGACCCAGATTGGTCGCGGAAAGGCACTCTCTTGGCCGGTGGGTCTTGCCGCGAAGGGGAATCCCGGAATCTCGGGTACGGTGAGCCAAACCCAGGGCGCGATCGGTTATATCGGATCGGAGTATGCGTTTGCACAGAAGATCCCCTATGCCACGTTGCAGAACCGCGCAGGGGAGTTCGTCACCCCGACCCTCGCTTCGATTGCGGCCGCAGCAGAGGGAGCGTTGCCCCTCGATATGCGCTGTATGATTACCGATGCGGCCTCGGCTGCGGCCTATCCGATCAGTTGTTTTACTTGGGTGCTGGTCTATCGCGAGCAGCATTACGACAAGCGTACACTGGCTCATGCCCAAGCGTTGGCGCAACTGCTCGACTGGATGCTCTCGGCTCAAGCCCAAGAGTTGGCGGCCAAGGTGAATTATGCGCCCCTGCCGACTCAGGCGGTGGAGAATGCGCGCAAGGTGCTCTCAACCCTGCAATATGACAACCAACCTCTGCTTCGCTGATGCGTCCCTCTTGGCTCAATGATCGGCTGTTTCGGCTGCTGTTAGGCAGTGCGGCAGGGGCAATTCTGCTGATTGCCGCAGGAATGTGTTACGCGCTGTGGAGCGGTGCGATGCCCGCCTTTGAACACTTCGGGTTCTGGCAATTTCTCAGCTCCACGACCTGGGATCCACGTCCCGAGTCGGAGAGTTACGGGGCGTTGGCTTTCATCGTCGGAACGCTCCTCACGGCCGCCTTGGCCATGCTCTTCTGCTTTCCGCTGTCGCTTCCGGTGGCACTCTTCACGGGAGAGTATTTTCGGGGACGTCGCGTGGCGAAGGTGCTCTCGACGGTCATTGATCTGCTCTCGGGCATTCCCTCGATCGTCTACGGTTTGTGGGGGTTCTATGCGGTGCGACCGGTGATTGTGGAGTTGGGACTCTCCTCCCAAGGCTTTGGCATCCTGACCGCGTCGATCGTCCTGTCGATCATGGTGATTCCCTATGCTGCGTCGCTCAGTGCCGAGTTTATCTCGATGGTTCCGCGGGAGCTCAAAGAGGGGGCTTACAGTCTGGGGGCTACACGGGTCGATGTGATTCGTCGGGTCATCATGCCGGTGGCCGGATCGGGCATCTTTGCCAGTTACATCTTAGCCTTGGGGCGAGCCTTGGGCGAAACCATGGCCGTGACGATGCTGATCGGCAATACCAACTTGATTCCTCATGCGCTGACCGACACGGGAAATACCATGGCCAGTGTCATTGCCAACCAATTTGGTGAGGCCAGTGGATTGAAGCTCAGTTCGCTGATTGCCATCGGTTTGTTGCTCTTCCTAATCACGGCCTGCATCAATCTCTTTGGCCGTTTTATTTTACGAAGGTTAACGTGAGTTTTACGGATTGAAATCCCTCGAATGAAAATGAATTGTTTGCACGATCAATCCGTAAAACACACGTTCAATGCTTTTTTCAAAAACCTGGAGTTCTTCGATAACCCCCTCCCAACCTCCCCCACACCGTTGGGGAAGGAGCGGGTTAGCGGAATTTTACGGATTGAAATCCCCCGAATGAAAATGAATTGTTTGCACGATAAATCCGTAAAACTCACGTTCAAGGCTTTTGAAAAAAGCCTTGAGTTCTTCGATAACCCCCTCCCAACCTCCCCCACACCGTTGGGGGAGGAGCGGGTTAGCGGAATTTTATGGATGAAGATCCCTAT
>JAQUZZ010000200.1 GCA_028691095.1 Alistipes sp.
GTCACCCGGCCGATTCCTACGGCGGAATCATCCGCATCGACGAGGAGCAGGTTCAACTGATGAAACGTCGGGGTGGCGTGGGGCATGATTTGTCGCATATTCGCCCGACGGGGAGTCCCGTGCTCAACAGCGCCCTCACTTCGACCGGCATTGTACCCTTCATGGAGCGTTACTCCAATTCGACCCGTGAGGTGGCGCAGGATGGACGTCGGGGAGCTTTGATGTTGTCCCTTTCCATCAAACACCCCGATGCGGAGAACTTCATCGACGCCAAGGTGGAGACGGGCAAGGTGACGGGAGCCAATGTCTCGATCAAGATCGACGACGAGTTTATGCGCGCCGTACAGCAGAAACGCAAATACCATCAACAATTTCCGATTGACTCCGATCATCCCCTCTTTGAGAAGGATATTGATGCAGGGGCGTTGTGGAATAAGATTGTCTACAATGCGTGGAAATCGGCCGAGCCCGGCGTGTTGTTCTGGGATACGATTTTGCGCGAATCGGTGCCCGACTGTTATGCCGATTTGGGTTTCCGCACCGTGTCGACCAACCCTTGTGGGGAGATTCCGTTGTGTCCGTATGATAGTTGCCGCCTGCTGGCCATCAACCTTTACGGGTATGTCGATAAGCCGTTCACAAAGGAGGCCACGTTTAACTTTCCGAAATTCAAGGCGCACGTGGCAGCGGCCATGCGCATGATGGACGATATTATCGACCTGGAACTCGAAAAGGTCGAAGCGATCATCAAGAAGATTGAGAATGATCCGGAGGATCAGGATGTGCGCTATGTCGAGCACAGCCTGTGGGAGAAGATCCGAGAGAAAGCATTGCAGGGACGACGCACAGGGTTGGGAATTACGGCCGAGGGCGATATGTTGGCGGCGCTGGGACTTCGATACGGCACCGATGAGGCACTCGACTTTGCCGTGGAGATTCAGAAAACCTTAGCCTTGGAGGCTTATCGCACCTCGGTGCGGATGGCCGAAGAGCGCGGAGCTTTCCCGCTCTATGAGGCTCAACGTGAGGAGCAGAATCCGATGATCCTGCGCATCAAAGAGGCTGATCCGGCTTTGTATGAGGAGATGGTACGTTCGGGACGTCGTAACATTGCCATGCTGACCATCGCTCCGACCGGAACGACCAGCCTGATGTCGCAAACGACCTCGGGAATCGAGCCGGTGTTCCGTCCGGTCTACACCCGTCGTCGCAAGGTGAATCCCAGCGACAAAGAGGTGAAGGTGACCTTTGTGGATGAGGTGGGCGACTCTTGGGAGGAGTACAATGTCTTCCACCACAAATTCTTAGTCTGGTTGGAGGTGAACGGGTACAACTTGGATGAGGTGAAAGGAATGTCCTCTGCCGAGATTGATAAGCTGGTGGCTCTCTCCCCCTATTATAAGGCTACGGCCAACGATATTGATTGGGTGAGCAAGGTGCGGATGCAGGGAGCGATTCAGAAATGGGTCGATCACTCGATCTCCGTGGCGGTCATCATTCCCCATGAGGTCACCAAAGAGTTGGTGGGCAAGGTCTATATGACCGCTTGGGAGCATGGTTGCAAAGGCGTGACGGTCTATCGTGACGGTTCGCGCGACGGGGTGCTGGTGGATGCCAAGAAAAAGAAGAAGGGAGCCAAAGAGGAGGGTACGCTCAACGAAGAGGGGTATCGTCCTCCCTTGAAGCGACCCATGGAGCTGGCTGCCGATATTGTGCGCTTCAAAAATGGGGATGAGGATTGGATCTCCTTTGTGGGGATCTACAACGATCGTCCGTATGAGATCTTTACCGGTAAGGTTGAGGAGGATGCGATGTACATTCCTCGGAAGATCAAGAAGGGCGTGCTGATTAAGGTAAAGGATGCCGAAGGCAATAAACGCTATGATTTCCAGTACAAAGATAAATATGGCTACACCAATACGATCGGAGGCATCTCGCGGATGTTTGACGAGGAGTTTTGGAACTATGCCAAGTTGATCTCGGGCGTGCTGCGTAACGGAATGCCGATTCCGGATGTGGTGATGCTGATCGAGTCGCTCCAGCTCAATAGCGAGAGCATCAATACTTGGAAAACCGGCGTGGCACGCGCCTTGAAACAGTATATTGCCAACGGCACCAAGGTCAAAGAGAAGTGTCCCAACTGCGGACAAGAGACCTTGGTCTATCAGAATAGTTGTCCGGTCTGCATGAGTTGCGGTTATTCCAAGTGCGGATAGATCGCAGATTGCAAAGAGGTTGTAGCGGACAAAATGGATCTTTTGTGTAAAAGAGAACCCAATGATGACTAAAAAAGAGATGTCAACCAATCAGGAGGTGAATATCGAGCTGGATGATCAAATGGCCGAGGGTGAGTATGCCAATTTGGCGATTATCTCCCACTCCACTTCCGAATTTGTAATTGATTTTGTGCGTATGATGCCCGGAGTCTCCAAGGCTCGGGTGAAGAGTCGGGTGATTCTGGCTCCGGAACATGCCAAGCGACTGTTGTTGTCGTTGCAAGAGAATATCGAACGATATGAGGCGGTGGTAGGAACCATCAATCTTCCGACCACGACCACAGACGAGAGTGCTTTGGCTATGAGTTTTATCGGCGGAGAGGCGTAAGTCTCTTTGCCACCCCCGCGAAGAAGCGACCCCGCTTTGCAGGAGAAGATCTACTTCTCTTGTAAGGTGGGGTCGCGCCATGGTGGGGGATGCGATGCGAGGGGGACTCTCCGTCGATCAAAATACAAAACACCCCCGTCAGAGTATACTCTGACGGGGGTGTTTTGATGCAAGGGGGGAACACTTGTGGGTTCTCCCCTTAGGGTAGGTCGGTTTAAGGAATCTGAAGGCTCTGGGGTGCGATGCCGTCGGTGGTGAGGGTGAGCTGTGCGGCTCCGGGCTTCAGGTAGATCACCATGCGACCCTGATAGCAGGCTAATTGGGTCTTGGAGGTGTATTTTACCCCCTGAGGATCGTGCTGATTGCCGTTCTCAACTCCTAAGATCGCATCGGTCGAACCGGAGAGGTGAAGCACGCCCTCGAAGTCGGGGACGCGAGTGCTCTGTTTGTCGCTGACCTGAATCTCCACGCGTGTAACATCTTTGCCGCGATAGATCCGTGTGGCTTCGATCTGGGAGGGAGCTCCCGCACTTTGCAATGCGTGTTCTGCAACGGCTTTGCCAGCGCGGTAGCCTATGGCGCGTAGGGTCCCTGCCTTGAAGGGGAGTTGCCACAGGGCGTAATAGGTGTTGGGATCGACCTTTTTGCGACCCAAGGAGCGATGCCCCAAGCGGAGTTCGACCTCTTCGCAATTCGAGTAGACATAGAGATTCAAGGTGTCACCCTGGCGAGCTGCCCAGTTCCAATGATCGGCCAGATCGCGGGGACTCCAGTCAAAATCACGACCTGCGCTCTGCTCGACCCCAAGGTGCACGATCGGTTGCTCCGACCAGTAGCTTTGACGCAGATAGTACTCCGGTTTCGGGAAGCCTGCAATATCCAGAATGCCCTCATTCCATCCGCGATAGTCGGGCCACACGATCTCCCCCAAGTAGTCGTAACCTACCCACACGAACTCCCCGATGCAACTGGGGGTGTCGCGCACGGAGCAATGATTCCGACTCTTATGGTAGGTTTCGGTGCCCAGCAGAATGCGTTGCGGGTAGCGAGCGTGCTCGGCCGCATAGAGGCTGTCGGGATGAATCCGGTCGATGTAGTTGTAACCGGCAATATCGAATTGATCCATAA
>JAQUZZ010000001.1 GCA_028691095.1 Alistipes sp.
AATGCCAAGGATCCCCGCTTCTTTTTCAAGCAATTTCTGGCCGGCGTCTTCACGGTCATCGCCATGACGGGACTCGACCAAGATATGATGCAACGCAACCTGAGTTGCAAAAACTTCAAAGACTCTCAAAAAAATATCATTACCAGCGGGGTATTGCAATTGGTCATCATCTCCTTTTTCTTGGTATTGGGGGTACTGCTCTACCTCTATGCCGACCAAACGGGAGTGGCTCTCCCCGCCAAAAGCGACCAGCTCTTTCCGATGATCGCCACACAGGGTTATTTCCCGGGGATCGTGGGGTTGCTCTTCGTCTTGGGATTGATCTCCGCAGCCTATTCGGCCGCAGGTTCCGCCTTGACGGCACTCACCACCTCGTTTACGGTCGACATTCTGGAGACCCCGAAGCGAGCGAGCGAGCAACAGACGGCGCGGATTCGTCGTCGCGTACACATCGGCATGGCTGCCGTGATGGGAGGTGTCATCCTGCTCTTCGAGTGGCTCAACCACACCAGCGTCATCGACGCCGTCTACATCTTGGCCAGCTACACCTACGGGCCGATTTTGGGAATGTTCGCGTTCGGCATCCTGACGCGCAAACCCATCCGCGACCGATGGGTTCCCCTCGTTGCGCTGCTCTCGCCGCTGCTCTGCTGGATTCTACAACACTACTCACAAATATGGTTTGAAGGGTATAAATTCAGTTATGAACTTCTGATCTTCAATGCCGTATTTACATTTATCGGCTTAGGAGTGCTGGGCATAGGTGTATCGCACGCCGCATCCCCTGCGCCCCGTAAACCCTAATCTACCCCAAAAGTTATCTCCATGAAAAAACGACGTCTCTTCATAGGTCTCACCCTCATGGCTCTCTGTGGAGGGTTGGAATCGCTGCACGCACAGCAACTCTCCGATTCGACCCGCAACGAAATCGGCACGTTTCTCACCCAAACCGCGCGCACCATGCTTCGCAGCGGCCAGATCACCATCGACTCGGTGGCCGACAGCAAACGGCAACTGGAGCTCTATGCGGGCGAAAATTGCGCCTACATTCCCTTTCGAGAGGAGAACGTACGAGCCATCTACGACGGCATCCGACAACGACTTCCGGAAGCCTATGCACGCAAAAAGATCATACTCTACACCGACGGAAGTGCCATTGAGGAGCTGATTCCCAACCCCCTGCGCACCAAAGCCGATCCCAAACTCAAACGGTTCACCACCGTGGCGACCCGTCCGCTGGTCACCCCCCTTGATCGACCCTATACGCCGGAGGCGGGCTTGGCCGGGCGTCACATTGCCATGTGGCAGAGCCACGGCTACTATTTCGAAGCCAAACTCAATCGTTGGGAGTGGCAACGCGCCCGCATCTTCGAGACCGTCGAGGATCTCTATACGCAGAGCTATGTGCTACCCTACCTGATTCCGATGTTGGAGCGTGCCGGAGCTTACGTTCTGCTGCCCCGCGAACGAGACACGCAACGCGCCGAGGTCATCATCGACAACGACCCTTCGGTACAATCCGGCTCGCGTTACGAGGAGATCAACGGCAACCGCAAATGGAGCGAAGGGTTGCAACCCGGGTTTGCCTACACGCGACATCTCTACAAAGAGAAGGAGAATCCATTTCGTGAGGGAACCTACCGACGGGTGGAGAGCGTAACGCGCGAATCGGAACAGAGCGTGGCGCAGTGGACGCCCCAGATCCCTACCGAAGGAGCCTACGCCGTCTACATCAGCTATCACAGCGAACCCCAAAGCAGCGACGATGTACTCTATACGGTTCATCACTTGGGTGGCATCACCCGCTTCCACATCAATCAAACCATGGGGGGTGGCACGTGGATCTACCTCGGTCACTTCCGTTTTGGGGAGGGCTGCACGGCAGAGGGTTCGATCACCGTGAGCAACCTCTCGCGAAAGAAGGGTCGCATCATTACGGCCGACGGCGTGAAGGTGGGCGGTGGTGAGGGCAACATTGCACGGATCACACCACCGGCACAGCAACAGCCCGAGATGCCCTATACGTATGAAGCAAGTGGCTATCCTCGCTTCACAGAGGCGGCACGATATTGGTTGCAGTGGGCGGGAGTGCCCGACTCGGTCTACTCCTCTACCCAGTTCACCAGCGACTACAAGGACGACTACCTCTCCCGCGGATTGTGGGTGAATTATCTGGTCGGAGGTTCGGCCAATGCGCCTAAACGCAAGGGCTTGCATATTCCGATCGACCTCTCCTTGGCCTTTCACACCGATGCAGGCACCACGCCCGACGATTCGATCATCGGAACGTTGGGAATCTATTACACCCACAAAACCGAAGGACGCTACCCGAACGGCACCTCTCGGATGCTCTCGCGCGATCTGACGGACATGATACAGACCCAGATCGTTGCCGACCTCCAAGCGCAATTTGAACCGCGCTGGTCGCGTCGCGGAATGTGGAACGACTCCTACTTTGAGGCGCACCTCCCGGAGGTTCCCTCCATGCTACTGGAGCTGCTCTCCCACCAAAATTTTGCCGACATGCGCTACGGTTTGGATCCGAGCTTCCGTTTCACAGTGTGTCGGGCTATCTATAAAGCCATGGCGCGTTTCATCGCCTTTCAACACAAACAGGAGTGTGTGATACAGCCTCTTCCGGTCGATCATTTCCGAATCCAAGAACAAGACAAAAACCGCGTTCAACTCTCTTGGCAGCCGGTTGCCGACACCCTGGAGCCCACCGCTACGGCCGAACGCTACCTGCTCTACACCCGCGTGGGGGATGGGGATTTCGACCACGGAGTCATCGTCGAGGGAACCTCGGTCAGCATCGAGCAAGAACCGGGACGTCTGTACAGCTATCGGGTTACCGCCCTCAACCGAGGTGGTGAGAGTTTCCCCTCGGAGACGCTTTCGGCCTGTCTGGTTGCTCGCAGCAAGGGCACCGTATTGGTGATCAACGGATTTGATCGCATCAGTGCACCCTACAGCTTTGTCGACGACTCCTTGGCCGGATTCTACGACGAGGTCGACCACGGTGTACCCGACGGCACCGACATCGCCTACATCGGCAGTCAATATGAATTTGGACGTCCGACCCCGTATGCCGACGACGATGCCGCAGGTTTCGGAGCCAGCCGTGCCGACTACGAAACCCAAGTCATTGCCGGCAACTCCAGGGACTACCCTTCGGTACACGGACGTGCACTGGTGGCAGCCGGATACTCTTTCGTTTCGAGTAGCGACGAAGCCGTGGGTGCCGAGCGCGGAACGCTGAAGGATTATAAAGCCATCGACCTGATCTTAGGCAAACAACGCACCACCGCCGTCGCACGAGGAGCCAAGCCGGCTCGTTTCGCCACCTACCCGGCTCCGCTACGCCAACAACTTACCGATTATTGTCAGGCCGGAGGATCGCTGTTGGTTTCAGGGGCTTACCTCCTCTCCGATCTGCATCAACAAGACACCGCTGCGGCTCGCACGTTTGGAGCCGAAGTGCTGAAAATCAAATTGCGCACTGCGCGCGCTGCAATCCGCGGCGAGGTGAAGAGTGTCTCCTCTCCCTTCCCCTCCCTGAACGGACGCTACACCTATCATCACGCCCTGAGCGACTCCTGCTATGTGGTGGAGTCTCCGGACGCCATCGAACCGGCCGATCCGAAAGCCTACACCGTCTTTCGGTACAGCGAGAACAACCTGAGCGCCGGAGTGGCCTACAAGGGTGCTTATCGCGTGTGCGCCCTGGGATTCCCGATTGAGGCTCTGCAAACCGAGGAGCAACGACGTGCAATGATCCAAACGATTTTTACTTTCTTTGAAACCAAATAAACGCCTCTTGGTGCATAGTGTTGATTGTTAATAAATAGCACATGGTGCTTACTTTATGGATACCACACTACAAAAACAACGACTTTTAGCCTTAGACGTATTACGCGGGCTCACCATCGCCGGAATGATCTTAGTGAACAATCCGGGGAGTTGGGCCTCCATCTACGCGCCCTTGCGCCATGCCGAGTGGAACGGACTCACCCCCACCGATTTGGTGTTTCCCTTCTTCATGTTCATCATGGGAGTCTCCACCTACCTCTCCTTGCGGAAATACGAATTTCAGTGGAGCCGAGAGGCCGTCTGGAAAATTCTCCGCCGCACGGTGGTGATTCTGCTGATCGGCTGGGGTGTGGGATGGTTCGCGCGCTTCTGCTCCACCTTTGTCGCACTGGGCGACGAACCGATCGGATGGGGAGAACGCATCGGCCGCTCCTGCTGGACTTTTGAGAGAATGCGTATCTTAGGAGTGTTGCCTCGCCTCGCCTTGAGCTACGGGGCTGCCGCCCTGATCGCCCTGAGCCTACCCCACCGTCGCATACCTTGGGTGATCGCCTCGCTCCTTGTGGGGTATACGCTCTTGCTGACCTTCGGGCACGGTTATGAGATCTCGGAGGCCAACCTCATCGGAGTGGTCGATCGAGCCTTGTGGGGCCCCGCCCATATGTACCATGAAGGCGATCTGTCGTTCGATCCCGAAGGCTTGCTCAGCACCCTTCCCTCCGTGGCTCACGTATTGATCGGCTTTTGCTGCGGAGCGTGGGTGGCCTCCTCGCGCCCCCTCAACGACAAGATCCTTCGTCTCCTGCTCTTGGGCGTTGCCCTAACTTTAGGAGGCTGGCTGATGAGCTACGGATGGCCGATCAATAAGAAAGTGTGGTCGTCCACCTTTGTACTGACCACGTGCGGCATGGGAGCCTCCCTGCTGGGCGGATTGCTGTGGTTGATTGACGGACAGGGAAAAAAACGTTGGGGTCGCTTCTTTGAGGTCTTCGGGGTGAACCCGCTGTTTCTCTATGTATTGGCCAGCATTCTCTCCATCCTTATGGGTTCGATAAGCCTGCCGCATGGCGACGGAAGCCTCAGCATCCACGGATGGATCTACCTCGTAGCCCTGAAGTCATGGCTGGGAGCCCATGCGGCTTCTTTGGCCTTTGCCCTCCTCTTTGTGGGAATCAACTGGGGCATCGGATGGATACTCTATCGTCACAAAATTTATATTAAGATATGATACTCATTGCAGACAGCGGATCCACAAAGACCGAATGGGGCATTGTGGAGAACGGACGAATTGTTCAGAACGTAGCAACACGCGGCATGAATCCCTTTTTTCAGGGTCGCGACGAGATTATTCAATGTATCAAAGAGGATCTGCTCCCCATCGTAGGAGACAAGGCGATTCGTAAGATCTTATTCTACGGAGCCGGATGTGCCTTTCCGGATAAGATCTCGATCATTCGCGAGATCTTACTCAACTTCTTCTCTTCGGCTCAAATCGAGGTGGGCAGCGATATGTTAGGGGCTGCGCGTGCGCTATGCCTCCACGAAAAGGGCATCGCCTGCATTCTGGGCACAGGATCGAACTCCTGTTTCTATGACGGCGAAAAGATCTGCAACAACGTCTCTCCGCTGGGCTTTATTCTGGGGGACGAGGGCAGCGGAGCCGTCTTGGGACGCGAACTGGTGAGCGACTGTTTGAAGCACCAGCTTCCGGAATCGGTGTGTCAACTCTTTTTTGATCGCTACAATTTAACCCCCGCCGACATTCTGGAGCAGGTCTATCGACGCCCCACGCCCAATCGCTTTTTGGCCAGTCTGTCGCCCTTCCTGATCGAGCACATCGAGATTCCGGAGATTCACGACCTGGTGCTGCGCAACTTTTCGGAGTTTCTGCAACGCAACGTGCTGCAATACCCCGAAGCGCAAGATTGCGAAATCCACTTTGTGGGTTCGATTGCCTACTATTATAAAGAGACCCTCGCCGAAGCCCTCCAAGCCAAAGGCCTCAGACAAGGCTTGATCCTGCGTACACCGCTCCACGGATTGGTGCGCTATCATGCCGATCAAGACCAAGCAACATCAAAATAAAGAGAATCAACACATTGCATAGCATAATCGGTTACATCTACCGCTACGCGTTGATTGTCAGCTAAACGCCGTTATTCCACGAAAAACCACCCTCAAACTCATCGTTTCTGTTATGTCATTTGAAAAAATCACCGAACAAGCCTCATTGTACGATAACCTAGAGCAACAGTCGATCCGCGAACTACTGGAGGCCATGAATCACGAGGATCAGAAGGTTCCTTTGGCCGTACAGCGCGCGATTCCCCAGATCGAAAAATTGGTTACATCCCTTGTAGAACGGATGCAACAAGGGGGGCGTCTCTTTTACATGGGAGCCGGAACGAGTGGACGCTTGGGCGTATTGGATGCTTCGGAGATTCCTCCCACCTTCGGGTTGCCCCCCACCTTGGTCGTAGGACTCATTGCGGGAGGCGACACGGCTCTCCGCAATCCGGTGGAACACGCCGAGGATGATCGCGAGCGCGGATGGCAAGAGTTGGAGGAGCGTAAAATCTCCACCTTGGACACCGTGGTCGGAATTGCCTCTTCAGGTACAACACCCTATGTCATCGGCGCCCTGCACGAAGCACGAAAACGGGGAATTCTGACCGCCTGCATTTGCAGCAACCCGGACTCACCCTTGGCCGCCGAGGCCGATATTCCGATCGAAATGATCGTCGGGCCCGAATTTGTCACCGGCAGCTCACGCCTCAAATCGGGAACGGGACAAAAACTGATCTGCAACATGATTACCACCACCACGATGATCCGGCTGGGTCGCGTCAAGGGCAATCGCATGGTGAATATGCAGTTGAGCAACGACAAATTGATTGAGCGAGGAACTCGCATGGTCGTCGAGGAGTTGGGGATTGATGCCGTCCAAGCACGCACGTTGTTGCTTCGACACGGTTCGGCACGCAAGGCCATCGAGGCCTATCGCCAAGTCTCCACCTCCGCAAACCCTGTATAAGCAGAGCGCGCGTCTTGCGAATCCATCGCACGATAAGCTTACTCCTCGTATCATAAAAACAAGAATTTCACGTTCTTCCCTTGTCCTCCGATCCGTACATATTCATGACAAGGGGAGATTCTTTGCCTCAAGAAGGGTAGTCCCAGACTCCCCCTTGTCCATCACGACAAGAGAGACACAGCAAAGAGCATGGAACAAGACAGAGAGAAGAAAAAGAGAAATGGATAGACCTTTAATATTTATTACCAACGACGACGGCTATCAAGCCAAAGGACTGCGTTGCCTGATTGATATGATGCGCCCCTTGGGTCGCATATTGGTCGTAGCCCCCGAAGTGGGACAAAGCGGCAAATCGCACGCCATCACGATGTCTCAACCGATTTATATGCGACTGGTTGAAGAGGATGACGATGTAACGATCTACACGTGTAGCGGGACGCCCGTCGATTGCGTCAAAGTCACCTTCGACTACCTGCTCAAGGATCAACGACTTCCCGACTTGGCGCTATCGGGCATCAATCACGGAGCCAATTCGGGCGTCAACGTCCTCTACTCCGGCACGATGGGTGCCGCCATGGAGGAGAGTTTTTATAACATTCCTACGGTAGGAGTGTCGCTATTGAGTCATGATGAAGATGCCGATTTCTCGTCGATTCCGAGTTTTGTGCTCCCGATTATTGAGCGCGTGATGCGCGGAGAGGCGGGGATCCCCGTATGTCTCAACATCAATGTACCGGATCTACCTCACGGACAGATTCGGGGAGTCAAGTTCTGTCGTCAAACCCGCGGTTTTTGGCGGGAGGATTTCGAGAAACGGCAAGATCCGCGCGGGCGAGACTACTATTGGCTGAGCGGCTACTTCGTCAACACCGAGCCCGACGCCGTCGATACCGACGAATGGGCGCTCAAGAACGATTACATCGCCGTAGTCCCCGTTCAGGTCGATCAAACCAATTACACCCAATTACGCCAACTTCAAGCCTGGAATACCCAATGCTCGGAGTGAAAATCTTGCAAAAAACCACGAAATCGATGTAAAAACAGGTCATAGAAACCATAAAACTTTTTTTCTTTTCAAGTTTTGTGCTCTATCTTTGCTCCCTTGATTCTATGGGTAAATCCAGCGCATCCCAAGCATTTACACAGTGTGACTTTGCGCGCCGAGGTATCCATAAAATCGGATTTCACCTTGCAGTGTAAGCAGGGCGTGAAATCATGAATGATAAACAAAAAAACAAATATATCAATCTGAATTAATTGTGAAAAGTATGACTAGTGAAGTGCAAAAAAGAGTCATCGGGACTCTTTGCAAAGGGATGACCCTGGCAGTAGCCGGCCTTTGCGTAATCTCATGCGGAAAGTCCAAATCGGGTGGAATGAATATGGGCGGAGGTGTGAGAGAGTATGCCGTAATGCAGGTAGACACCTCTTCTGTCTCTCTGAAGAGCAGCTTCCCCGCCTCCATTCAGGGGGTTCAGGATGTGGAGATTCGTCCTCGCGTAGGCGGATTTATCACCAAATTATGTGTCGATGAAGGAGCCTCCGTCAAGAAGGGACAAGCACTCTTCCTGATCGACAAGGTTCAGTATGAGGCCGCCGTAAAAGCTGCCGAAGCTACCGTACAGATGGCTGAAGCCAAAGTTGCCACTGCGTCACTGACTTATACGAATAAGAAAGATCTGGCTGCACAGAATATCATCGGAGAGTATGACCTGCAAACGGCTCAGAATGACCTGATGACCGCCCAAGCCAATCTGGCTCAAGCCAAAGCACAACTGGTGTCGGCTCAACGCGACTTGACCTACACCACCGTAACGAGTCCCTCGGATGGCGTGGTAGGTACGATTCCCTTCCGTGTAGGAAGTTTGGTCAGCTCCTCCAGTGCCACACCGCTCACCGTCGTCTCTGACATCTCCAAGGTCTACGTCTATTTCACGATGAATGAGAAGGATCTGCTCTCGATGATGCGGGAGAAGACCTCGATCGACAAGGTGATTGAGACCATGCCTGAGGTGGAGTTGCAGTTGGCCGATGGATCGACCTATAATGTGAAAGGTAAAATCAATGCCGTCAGCGGAGTGATCGAGACCACCAAGGGTAGCGTCCAGATGCGTGCCGTATTTGCCAACCCCGAACGTCTGCTGCGTACCGGAGGCAGTGGCAAGGTGTTGATTCCTTACCACATGAACGGCATCATCGAGATTCCGCAGAAATCCACCTTTGAGGTACAGGAGAAGAAGTTCGTCTATACGGTCAGCGACAGTTCCTCGGTGCATAGCATGGAGATCGAAGTCTTCCCGTTGGACAATGGACAGACCTATGCGGTCACCGGAGGCTTAACACCCGGCTCCCGCATCGTTGTGGACGGAATCGCAACGTTGAAAAACGACATGAAGATCCAACCGATCACCCCTGAAGAGGCACAAAAACGGGTGGAAGCAGCCCAACAAAAGGCAGCCGCAGCCCAAAAGCGATAAGAATCGATATTTTACGGCACCTCTTCACACGCACAATGTGCTTAAAATAGAAAATAACCCATGAAATTAGATAAATTTATCAATAGACCCGTACTATCCACGGTCATCTCCATACTGATCGTGATTTTGGGTCTACTCGGATTGGTATCCTTGCCCGTAGAGCAATACCCCGATATTGCGCCCCCCACCATTCGGGTAAGTACGACCTACACGGGAGCCAATGCGCAAACCGTGCTCAATAGTGTAATTGCACCCTTGGAGGAGTCCATCAATGGTGTGGAGAACATGACCTACATGACCTCCGAGGCCTACAATGACGGTAAGGCAGAGATCACGGTCTACTTCCGCAACGGAGTCAATCCGGATATGGCTGCCGTGAATGTGCAGAACCGCGTGTCGGCCGCCAGCGGACTTCTTCCTTCCGAGGTGGTTCAGGTGGGTGTGACTACCCATAAACGTCAAACCAGTATGCTGGAGTTGTTCTCGGTATACAGTTCCGACGACCGCTACGACCTCACGTTCATCCAGAACTACCTCAACATCAACCTGATTCCTCAGATCAAACGTATCCCGGGTGTCGGCGAGGCCATGGCTTGGGGTTCGGGCACCTACTCCATGCGTATTTGGCTGAAACCCGACGTGATGGCTCAGTACGGTTTGCAACCCTCTGACATCACCGCTCTGCTGGCCGAACAGAACATTGAGGCTGCACCGGGTAAATTCGGCGAGAACGGCAATCAATCGTTCGAGTATGTGATGCGCTACAAGGGTCGTTTGGAGAATCCGGAAGAGTATGAGAATATGATCATCCGCGCATCGGCTGACGGAGAGATCTTAAGACTCAAGGATGTGGCTCGCATCGAGCTGGGAGCTCTGGGTTACTCCATGACTTCCAAAACCCAAGGACACCTCGGCTTGACGGTGGTCGTCTTCCAAACCCCAGGTTCCAATGCAACACAGATCATCGAAGAGGTCAATCAGTTACTCGAGGAGGAATCCAAAGATTTCCCTCCCGGATTGAAATATGTCATCATGATGAACACCAACGACTTCCTCTATGCGTCGATCGACAAGGTGATCGAGACGCTGATCGAGGCCTTCCTGCTGGTGTTCCTGGTTGTATACATCTTCTTACAGGATTTCCGTTCCACGTTGATTCCCGCCATCTCGGTTCCGGTGGCATTGGTCGGAACCTTCTTCTTCCTGCTGATCTTCGGATTTACGATCAACCTGCTAACCCTGTTTGCCTTGGTGCTGGCTATCGCGATTGTGGTGGATGATGCCATCGTCGTCGTGGAGGCGGTCCATGCCAAGTTGGACAAAGGATACACCTCTGCACGTCTGGCAACCATTGATGCCATGAACGAGATCTCGGGCGCCATCGTCTCTATTACGTTGGTTATGGCGGCAGTGTTTGTGCCGGTGACTTTCATCGGAGGAACCTCCGGTGTCTTCTATACCCAGTTCGGTGTGACCTTGGCTGTGGCCATCGTCTTGTCGGCCATCAACGCCTTGACGTTGAGTCCGGCACTCTGCGCCATCCTTCTGAAACCCCACACCGATCACAGCGGAAAGAAACTGAGTCTGGTTGACCGATTCCACACCTCTTTCAATGTAGCATTTGCCGCCACAACGGTCAAATACAAGCATTTGGTCATGTTCTTCATCCACAAGAAGTGGATGGCATTCGGAGTGGTCGCCATCTTCGTCTGTGGATTGTGGTATCTGATGAACCACACCCCGAAAGGATTTGTGCCGAACGAGGATACGGGCGTATTCTTCATGACGATCGACCTTCCCCCTGCCACCTCCTTGGAGCGAACGACGGCCACCTTGGCAAAAATTGATAGCATTGTCACCAGTGTGCCGGAGATCGAAGTCTCGACGCAGGTCAACGGTATGGGTCTGATTAGCGGTAACGGTAGCTCGTACGGTACCATCATCTGTCGTCTGCGTCCTTGGGATCAGCGCAAGGAGAAGGGACAGGATGTCAACGGGGTCATTGCCAAACTGCAAGCCAAATTGGGCTCCATCAACAATGCCTCCATCATGTTGTTTGCCCCTCCCATGGTTCCCGGATTCGGACTTACCAACGGTTTTGAGTTCAGTATGGAGGACAAGACCGGAGGAGATATCAATAAGTTCTATGCGACGGCAGGTCAATTCCTGATGCAACTCAACCAGCGTCCTGAGATTGCCTATGCCTACACCTCTTTCAACCCGGGATTTCCTCAGTATATGGTGGATGTGGATGTGGCCAAGTGCAAGCAGGCCGGCATCTCGCCCAGTCAGGTACTGTCGGTATTGCAGGGTTACTACGGAGGTCTGTATGCCTCGAACTTCAACCGTTTCGGTAAACTCTACCGTGTGATGGTTCAAGCCGACACCTCCTACCGTATCAATGCGGAGTCGTTGAAGAACGTCTATGTGCGCAACGGATCGGAGATGGCTCCTGTCTCCCAGTTTGTCACACTGAAGCGCGTCTACGGCCCTGAGGCACTGAATCGTTTCAACCTTTTCACCAGCATCGGCGTAAACGGAGCTCCGAAGCCGGGATACAGCTCCGGAGATGCCATTCGTGCAATCGAGGAGGTGGCAGCACAATCGCTGCCGGTGGGATATGACTACGAGTTCTCGGGTATGACGCGAGAGGAGCAGTCGGCCGGCAACCAGGTGGGATTGATCTTTGCCCTCTGTTTGGTCTTTGTCTACTTCCTGCTCTGTGCACAGTATGAGAGTTACATCTTGCCGTTGGCCGTCATCCTCTCCCTCCCGTTGGGGTTGGCCGGAACCTTCCTCTTCGCGATGTTCATGGGCCTGGATAACAACATCTACTTGCAGATTGCCTTAATCATGTTGATCGGACTGTTGGCCAAGAATGCGATCTTGATCGTTCAGTTTGCCGTGGCACGACGCGAAAGCGGTATGTCGATCGTGGGAGCTGCCGTTTCGGGAGCCGCAGCACGTTTCCGCCCCATCTTGATGACCTCCTTGGCCTTGATTATCGGACTCTTGCCTTTGATGTTCGCATCGGGCGTAGGCGCAAACGGTAACCGCTCGATCGGTACGGGTGCTATCGGTGGTATGTTGATCGGTATGATCTTCCAGTTGATGGTGGTTCCTGCCTTGTTTGTGGTCTTCCAGGCGATCCAGGAGCGTTTCAAACCCATCCAGTGGAAAGATCCCAACTCCGCAGAGATCGACGAAGAGATGGAGGAGTTGATTAAACAATAGTACAATATCGTCAAACTATGGCCGTTGCAAGCCATAGTTTGACGATGTATGAAACCAATACAATAGCTTAATTTATAGCGTATCCATGAGAATGAATCAGAAAAACATAGCGATGATGGCGGTCATCGGAGGGGCGTTGCTGCTGAGCAGTTGCAACATCTATCGTCCGTACAGTCGTCCCGAAATGAAAACCGCCGGGTTGTATCGCGATACGGTCTCCAATGGCGACACCCTTCGCACGAGCGACACCCTGAGTATGGGGAATCTCCCCTGGCAGGAGGTCTTCACCGATGCCAAGTTGCAGAAGCTGATCGAACAAGGTCTCAATAACAACTTGGATCTGTTGGTGGCTGTACAACGGGTCGAGGAGTATAAGACTCAATTCAAGGACTCTCAACTCGCCTTCTTACCGAGTCTCTCCTTTGCGCCCAATGGCGAATTGGCCAAGGTGGAGAAGATAAGTCCCGTCTACTCTTATACGATTCCCTTAGCCGTAAGTTGGGAAGTCGACCTCTTCGGAAAATTGTTGAACGCCAAACGAGGAGCTAAAGCGGCACTCTATCAGAGCGAGGCAAGTCGTCAGGCTGTACGATCGCAAGTGATCGCCGGCATTGCCAACACCTACTACACCCTGTTGATGCTCGATCAGAAACTGGCCATCAGCGAACAGACCACCCGCAACTGGGAGCTGAACGTACAGATGATGAAATCATTGAAAGATCTGGGCAATGTCAACGAGGCCGCCGTGGTGCAGAGTGAAGCCAACTATTATGCGGTCAAAGCCTCACTGCCCGAGTTGCGTCGCTCGATCCGCGAGACCGAGAATGCCCTTTCGTTGCTGTTGGGAGTTCCGGCACAACAGATCGACCGAAGCTTACTCTACGACCAGACGCTCCCCACCAAACTTGGCGTAGGCGTACCCGTACAGATGCTCTCGAACCGACCGGATGTCAAAGCCGCCGAGATGGGATTTGCTGCCGCTGTCGCCAACACCAACGTGGCTCGCGCCTCCATGTATCCCAGTCTCACCATTGGGGTCAACGGAGGATGGACCAATAGTTTGGGAGGTGCCATTGTTAATCCGGCACAGTTGGTCGCTCAGGCCACCGCAAGTCTGGTACAACCCATCTTTGCCAAAGGCGCCAACCGCGCACGACTGAACAAGGCAAAAGCG
Source organism: Alistipes sp. (assembly GCA_028691095.1). Lineage (GTDB taxonomy): Bacteria > Bacteroidota > Bacteroidia > Bacteroidales > Rikenellaceae > Alistipes_A. Next base: position 13,730 of record JAQUZZ010000001.1, read on the forward strand.
CAACAAGAGGCCGCACGCCTCTCCTTCCAGAAGACCTTATTGACGGCCGGAAACGAGGTGAGCGATGCACTATACCAATACAAAAGCGCGTGCGACATGGAGATTTCGCGTGCCGACCAAGTCAAAGCCTTGGAGAAAGCTGTCACCTACACCACGCAACTGCTGCGCTTAGGCTCCGCAACCTATTTGGAGGTCATCACGGCCGAACAATCCTTGTTAAGTGCCCAACTCTCCGAGGTTTCCGATCAATACGATCGGATGCAAGCGGTGGTTTACCTCTATCAGGCATTAGGCGGAGGACGCTAACCCCCCCCCCGCAACACATCATAGTGACCTACGGGCTGCAATGGATTTGCAGTCCATCTACAAAAAGGCAGAGATTCCTCCCGAATCTCTGCCTTTTTTTGTACGTCGACACCCCTTCCAACCTTCCCCAACGGGTGAGGAGGATTGAAAAGCGTATTCCACGAATGAAACCATGCATGAAACTCACGTTATTATTTGGTAATTACGGAAAAAGAGCGTAATTTTAACCCATATGTTTTGTATCAAATAGCGCACATATCGAACCTCATAACCTAACTTTCAATAGCACGGTGTGCTTAAAAATCAAACATCATGGAAAAGACAAAAGGATTAGTTCTCGGATTTGCCTTCTTAGCAATTGGCATTATCGTCGGGGGATGGATGCTGCGTAGCGGCATCGTTCATTTCAAGGACAGCGAACGCGCCGTATCGGTCAAGGGTCTCGCCGAACGTGAGGTGAAGGCCGATCGGGTCATCTGGCCTTTGGTCTACAAAGAAGTGGGCGACAACCTGATGGTGATCTATAACTCCATCGAGAGCACCAACACGAAGATCATCAACTTTCTGAAATCAAACGGCATTGCCGCCGAGGAGATCACCGTCGCACCCGCCAATATCATTGATATGGATGCCGAACGCTACGCAACGCAGGGCATCAAATACCGCTACAATGTCACCGCCGTGCTGACCGTCTCCACCAACAAGGTCGATTTGGTAATCGGATTGATGGCGCGTCAGGGCGATCTGCTCAAACAAGGCGTGGCAGTCATGGGTAGTGACTATCAATACTCTCCGCAATTCCAATACACGTCGAGTGCGCTCAACACGATCAAACCCGAAATGATCGAGGAGGCCACGCGCAATGCACGTACGGCTGCCGACAAATTTGCGCACGACTCGGACAGCGAATTAGGAAAGATCAAATCGGCCAGTCAGGGTCAATTCTCCATTATCGATCGTGACGCCAACACCCCCTATATTAAAACCGTACGGGTAGTCACCTCTGTGGAGTACTACCTGAAAGACTAATACGCTATGATGCGACTGGAGCGACGTACCTCGCTCCAGTCGCATTTCTTGAAAGATCGAAACGATAACCAAAAACCTAACTAAAATGAAGAGAAGAGACTTTCTGAAATCCATGGCAGGGATGGCCGCACTCACCATCATTCCGCGTCATGTACTGGGAGGTACGCGCTACACGGCGCCAAGCGACCAACTCACCAAGGGGATCATCGGAGTCGGTGGCATGGGACGAGGACATTACGGCTATGCCGGAACGCGTCTGGTGGCCATCTGCGACGTCGACAAGAACCATCTGGAGGCCGGACAGCAACTGGCCAACGAGAAGTTGGCAACCTACTCGGATTACCGGAAACTGATTGACGACCCCAACGTCGACATCGTTCACATCGCAACCCCACCCCACTGGCACGGATTAATGGCCGTAGACGCAGCCCGCGCCGGCAAGGATATTTGGTGTGAGAAACCCATGACCCGCACCATCGGAGAGGGCAAACGGGTTATGGAAGCCATCAAACAGAACGGCAACATCTTCCGACTCAACACGTGGTTCCGTTTTGCCGACACCTTCTACGGCATGAACACCACCGTCTATAAAGTCAAAAAGCTGGTAGACAGCGGTATGCTCGGATGGCCGCTCAAAGTGACCATCAGCAAGCACACCGGTTTCAACTGGAAATTTTTCTGGGTAGGACAGGAGAAGCTTGAAGAGCAAAAGGTTCCCGCAGAGTTGGATTACGATATGTGGCTCGGGCCGGCACCCTATAAACCCTACAACGCCCACCGTGTGCATCAAACCTTCCGCGGTTACTGGGATTACGACGGTGGAGGTCTGGGAGACATGGGACAACACTACATCGACCCCGTACAGTATATGTTGGGCAAGGATGGCACCAGCCCCATCTCGGTGGAGATCGACGCACCCCAGCAGCACCCCGATGCCGTAGGTACATGGCGCAAAATCGAGTATACCTATGACGACGGATGCAAGATCATTCTCTATGGCGAAGACAACGGCAATCCGAACGACGCCTACATCGAAGGGCCCAACGGCAAGGTGTATCCCAACTTCCAACGCGACATTCCCGATTGGGAGCGCAAATTAGCGGAGTTTCCCGATCCCCTGCCTCAGCAAACCGATTTTCTGGAGTGTGTCCGCACCCGACAGAAATTTGCGCTTAATGAGCAGAACGGCTTCCGCTCCTCGACCATTGTCAATATGGGAATCGTGGCGTTGCGCCTGAACCGTTCGCTGAAGTTCGATCCGCAGAAGTTGATTTTCGTTGACGACGATGCCGCCAACCGACTGATCGACCAGCCGATGCGTGCTCCTTGGGCGTTCTAAGGTCACCGATCCCTTTTTCCACAGTATATGCGATATACCGATGCGTCTATTGCGAATAAAACACAGGGTGCTTAATCACCCCCATGAATGAATATCACGATGAAAAAAATCATATTGTTACTGGCGGCCGTCCTGATGGTGTGCGGCAACAGTTTTGCCCAATCGGCAGCCAATCGAACTTGGAAGACCAAGGTCTCCGATGCCTTGGCGCTGTTTCCGGCTCCCGATGCGGCGGAGTATAACCGTCTGATGGGCGACTTGGTGTCGACCGGTGCCGACGGCGTCAAAATGTTAGTGGAGATGTTGGACAACACCAACAATGCTCCGGTGTGCTACGCCCTGTCGGGGTGGGCCAATTTTGTAAGTCAGAATCCGCAGGGTCGCGACACCTTTGTAGCGGGAATCTTGAACGGTCTGGAGCAACAGGCCAAGGATCCGAAGCAAGCTCCGGTTGCCGTGTTCTACATCTCGCTGCTGCAACGTTGTGCCGTCGACGACCATACGATCGAGGTCTTGGCCTCCCTGATGGATCATGCCGAGTTGAGCTCTCCGGCACTGAACGCCATGGTCAGCTTGGGTGGAGCCAAAGTCCAAAAGCTGATTGCAGAGGCCTTCTTGGCCGGCAAAGGCAATAAAGTACAACTCGCCAAAGCCGTGGGAGATGTCGATGCCGCCAAGGCCGACCCCAAAGTGGAGGCAGCGCTGATCGCCCAGTTAGGTACCGATCCCGTGCTGAATCAAACCCTCTACTACGCGTTGTCGAAGACCGGCACCGTGGCCTCGTTGCCCGTTCTGCGCAATGCAGCCTCCAAAGTGGGTTTTGAAGGCGAAAGCACCAATGCGACCGACTCTTATATCATGTTAATCAAGCGACTCTATCGCGAAGGATTGGTCAAAGAGGCGACGGCCGAGGCCTCACGTCTCCAGAAACTCTGCAAGAAAGAGGGCCCGGAGCACGCACGCATCGCCGCCATGGAGGTATTGCTCTCCTATCAAGGGGAACGGATGATCGGGACGGTGGTCAAAGCCATGGAAGACCCCAGCCGACTCTACCGCAACAGCATGTTGAACTTCACCCAAGGCCTGGCCTCGCCTGACGCCTTGAACGAAGCGCTGCTATCGGCCCTGCCCAAACTCAAGAGTGAAGAGGCGCAGACCGACG
>JAQUZZ010000201.1 GCA_028691095.1 Alistipes sp.
TTGTGCTTATCATAAAATCTGCAAGTTTCTATATCCAAAGATACGGAAACTTGCAGATTTTTACAAGTATTTTAACTCTTATTTTATTGATAATCCGTAATTTGTTGGGTTGTTAAGGGTCGACTATTTAAGTAATCCCAAAGAATGATTGAGCCCCTCCGCTACGGTATATACCTGATATACCGATGTGCTTATTGCTAATAAATAGCACGCTGTACTTATAGGCAGTAGGCCGGTCTGTAGATCCAATTTATACGCTGTCGCTCTATACTTGAAAAGGAGCCACCGCGTGAGGGGGGCTCCTTTTTATTTAAAAAGTTTTTCCGAAGATCAGCAATCCTAAAGAATGATTAAGCTCTTTTGCCACGGTATATGACTAAGTATACCGATGTGTGTGAGGATTGCTAATAATAGCACGCTGTGCTTAGAATTTTAGCTTTTCGGTCACGGCATATCCCTAATATACAGTGGCGTTTCTTGCTAATAAATAGCACGCTGTGCTTATTTTCCGGTTGAGTCGGAGCTGATGGGAGTGGTCGACAGATCGACTTTCCCTGCTTTTTTGTCCGCTGCATATTGCTGATTGATTCCTTCGAGCAGCACCGAGGTGAGATCCAGTGAGGGGTCGGCGTTGATGACCGGGCCTCCGGAGGTGGTGCTGAGGATCATCTTGAAACGAAGATCGCTGTTGAATCCTTTGACATATTCGAGGATGCTGTAATGGATGCGATTCATCAAGACTTGCTCCTCTTCGGCCAACTCGTTCATGACTTTATCCCGATGTTGTACAAAGGCCTGCTGTTTTTTGTTCAGACTCTCTTCGAGGGCTTGGGCTTGCGAACTGGTGACCAATCCTTTCTGGATTTTCTCCTGGTAGTCGCGCAGATCCTTCTCTAAGCTGCGTCCTTGTGCGTTGACGGTGGTCTCGGCTTTCTTGGCTTTCACCTCATAGGCAGCGCGCAGATCCTCATACATTGCATACTTGCTGATCAGAGAGTCGATGTTGAAATAGGCGATGGTGCCCTCTGTGGCCAATACCGGATTGCTGCTTTCGGCAGCCGGTGTAGTCTGAGCGGCGTCACCGCTCTCTTTGTTCGAGCTTTTGTTGCAGCTGGACAAAACCAAAACAGCCACGCAGAGCAGAGATACGATTTTTTTCATATTTTCAATTTGAATGTAAGTTTCTTTATCCCATCGTGCGACGGATTCGTCGTAAACTCCGAAGCCTCTTTATCACGATCTACCCACGGCGTGCGCGGTACAGCGTACACGCTTTCGGGGTTTATTTTGCAAATATATTAATTATTTCTTATGATTTGCCTATTTTTGTTACGAAAATGATGGGGGATTCGAGGCAGAGAGTGCCTACAAAAAGGGGCATCATCGCTCCCTGTATTCCGCATCGCTTAACCTTGAAAGAGAGACTATGTATGAATATATTATAGGTCATGTCGATACCGTGACCCCGACTTGGGCTGTTATTGAGGCCGGAGGAATCGGTTATTTGGTCAATATTTCGGTGCAAACCTGTTCGCAGATCGGGTCGCAGCAGCAGGTGAAGCTCTATCTGCACTTTGTGGTACGCGAAGATGCGCAGGTGTTCTATGGTTTCTACACGCGGGAGGAGCGCGATATTTTCCGGTTGCTGATCGGGGTGTCGGGTGTCGGGGGTAATACGGCACGCATGATACTCTCCACCTTTACAGCCGACGAGGTGTGTGGCATTGTGGCCAACGGTCAGGCCGAACTGCTCAAAACGGTGAAGGGTTTGGGACTGAAGACGGCGCAGAAGATCATCGTCGATTTGCGAGATAAGATTGGCGGGGTCTCTGGCAACGTGCCGACGCTGGGGCTTGCACTGGAGAAGGACGATCGTTCTGCCGAGGCGGTTTCGGCCTTGGTGATGTTGGGTTTTGGCCGTCCAGCAACCGAGAAGGTGGTGCGAGAGCTCCGCAAGCAGACGCCCGAGATGTCGGTGGAGGAGTTGGTGCGTAGCGCCCTCAAGCGACTTTAGCACGCGCTTTGCGCTCCTCTATGATTTTGGAGGGAGGGATGGAAGGATAAGAGCAAGGAAAATAGGGGTTTAAGGAAAGAGCAAGCGTCGCGGTGCGAAAAAAGTCTTCTTTTTTTGCAAAAAATGTATGAGAATCCTATGAAAACTTCTATTTTTGTTGCATTACTCGAACCGAACAAGGCATGAATTGTACCTTTAGGCGAATCTTCTTTGGGGTTCCGGCTCTCTGCTACGGCGTCATTCTACGGCCGGGGTTTCTCTCTGTCAACCCTATTAATAATTAAAATATGGATTTGTACCTTGTCATCGTCATCATTATGCTGATACTGGCCGTTTCGGGCTTGGTAGTAGGTGTAGCCAATGATGCGGTGAACTTTCTCAACTCGGCTTTAGGATCTAAAGCCGCACCTCGTTATGTCATTATGACGGTGGCCTCCATAGGTATTATCATTGGAGCCATTACCTCCAGTGGTATGATGGAGGTGGCGCGTAGTGGCGTCTTCCACCCCGCACTATTCTCCTTTGCGGAGGTGATGTTGCTCTTCTTGGCCGTGATGTTCACCAATGTCATCCTGCTGGATCTGTTCAATACGCTCGGAATGCCCACCTCGACGACCGTCTCTTTGGTCTTCGGACTGTTGGGGGCTGCGGTCGGAATCTGTATCTTCAAGATCACGAACAACGACGTGGTGTTGATGTCGGACGGAACCGTGGCGACGATGTCCGATATGATTAATACGGGCAATGCGATGGCCATCATCGGAGGTATTCTGATCTCGGTGGTGATTGCGTTCGTATGTGGAACCATCATCATGTACATCACGCGACTGATCTTCTCCTTCCGGTACGAACGGAAGATGCGGAGTTTGGGTGCGATTTGGTGCGGGATCGCCTTGACGGCCATCTCCTATTTCGCCCTGTTCAAGGGGCTGAAGGGAACGGCAATTATGCCCGCCGATCTGATGGAGTGGATCAACGGCCACACCGCGCTGTTGATGGGGTGTGTGTTTGTATGCTGGAGTGTGTTGATGTCGCTGTTGAGTGCGTTTAAAGTCAATATCTTGCGGATTACGGTGTTGGCCGGAACCTTCTCGTTGGCCTTGGCCTTTGCGGGGAACGACTTGGTGAATTTCATCGGGGTGTTCGTGGCGGGATTTGATGCCTACAAGATTGTGAATGCCTCGGGAGATACGCAGATGCTGATGGATGGATTGAATCAACCCGTGGTCGCCAACGTCACGATCCTCTTTATTTCGGGTGCCATCATGGTGGTGACCCTTTGGTTCTCCAAGAAGGCGCGGTCGGTCTCCGATACGGAGATCAATCTGGCACGTCAGGATGTGGGGGTGGAACGTTTCGGCTCGACCTCTATCTCTCGTGCCATTGTACGTGCAACCCTCAACTTCAATCGAAATTATGAGAAATATACACCGGAGCATATCCAGCGTTTTGTGGAGAGTCGCTTTATTCCGGTGGCCACCAAAGACCGAGCCCCTTTTGATATGATCCGTGCGACGGTCAACCTGACGGTGGCCTCGCTGCTGATCTCCATGGCGACGTCGTTGCAACTTCCGCTGTCAACCACTTATGTAACCTTTATGGTGGCCATGGGTAGTTCGCTCTCCGACCGAGCTTGGGGGCGCGAGAGTGCGGTTTATCGGATTACCGGTGTGCTGACGGTGATTGCCGG
>JAQUZZ010000202.1 GCA_028691095.1 Alistipes sp.
CGTCGATCCCTATCGTTCGGAGGTGTATGTGGCCGATGCGATCGATTATGTACAGTCGGGACGGGTCTATCGTTATACGCCTCAGGGTACGTTGTTGGATGACTTTGCGGCAGGGGTGATTCCCGGAGCTTTCTGCTTTAAGTAACCGCAGAAAGCGCCTCAGTATAGGCCTGAGGTATAGATCATTTTAGAGTCAAAGAGATTCGGGTGGGGGGGCACGCTTCAGAGGCGGCTCGACCCACTCGAATCTCTTTGGAAACGAAGCGATTGAGTGCATGAATCCTTGGTGGAATAGGTTATGGAGTATAGGGGCTGGGGGGTGGATCCTGCTGGCCACGCCGCTCGTGGGGTATACCCAGACCGCGCCGCAGTGGGGCGGAGCCTTGGAGGAGGTCTCGGTGACGGCGCGGCGACTGACCGAGACGGGCATCACCCGCACGGTGATCGACTCGGCCACGTTGCGTACCAATGTAGCGCACTCTCTGGCCGATGTGCTGACCCAGAACACCCCGCTGTTTATCAAGTCGTATGGCCGCGGGTCGATGGCGACGGCTTCGTTTCGGGGTACAGCTCCCTCGCATACGCAGGTGGATTGGAATGGCTTGCGCCTCAACTCCCCGATGTTGGGGATGGTCGATTTTTCGCTGATCCCCTCCTATTTTGTGGATGAGGCGACGCTCTATCACGGCGCCGGATCGGTGGAGGTGGCCGGAGGAGCTTTGGGCGGTGCGATCACCCTGAACAATCGTCCGACCCATCAGTTGGGCTGGGAGACGACCTTCATTCAGGGGGTGAGTAGCTTCAAAACCTACGACGAATTTCTGCGGGTGGGTTACAATCAAGGGAAGTGGCAGACCCTGACCCGTTTCAGTTATACCTCATCCGACAACGATTTCAAGTACCGCAATTACGACAAAATCGGGGAGGATGGGGAGCTGTATCCCGTGGAACGCAATCGCAACGGAGAGTTTCGGGAGTGGCATGGATTGCAGGAGTTCTATTATACGCCGGCGGAGGGGCATCGCCTTGGCTTGGCCGTGTGGGTGATGGACTCCAAACGGGGCATCCCGATGACCTCGGTCAACTATCGCGATGAGGATCAATCCAAAAACCGGATGGATGAGACCACCCTACGGATCGTGGGGAGTTGGGATCGGTCGTGGCGTGCGATGAGTTTTGCCGTGAAGGCGGGTTTTGCCACTTCGGATCTCCTCTATCGGTTGTGGAACGATATGGGTGCGGGCAGTTTGGTGGAGAGCCTGCATGCCCGAAGTCGAACCCGAACGGGTTATACGCAGGCAACGTTGCGCTATGCCCCCTCTCCGAAATGGTTGATTACGGGGGGGCTGTCGCTCTATCTTCATGCCGTGCGAAGTCGCAATACGACGGCAAACGATACGATTACCGAGGGTTACGATCGTTGCCGGATGGAGGGTTCGCTCTGTTTTGGCACGAAGTATCGACCCGATCCGCGAATTACCTTGGGGGTCGATCTGCGCGGTGAGAACTATGGCCGCCGGTTGGCTTCGCTCATTCCGGCTGTCTTTGCCGATTTCACCCTGTGGCCTCGTTATGAGGTGGTGTTTCGGGGCTCTGCGGCGCGAAATTATCATGCTCCGTCGCTCAACGATCTCTATTTTCAGCCGGGGGGCAATGATTCGCTACAATGCGAGAAGGGGTATACCTATGAGGGAGCCTTGTCGTTTGCGTTGCGACGTCACGGCTGGTCGCTGACGGGCCAAGGGACGATCTATAACGGCTGGGTCACCGACTGGATCTTGTGGCTTCCGACGCGTCAGGGCTATTGGACCCCGACCAACATCAATCGGGTGCATAGTTATGGGGTGGAACTTACGGGTAATTTTGAGGTAAACTTGGGACGCGAGTGGCGGCTGTCGCTCAACGGACAGTGGGCCAAGACCCGTTCGCTCAATCAGGGTGCACCCAAGGGGTCGGCCGACGCATCGGTGGGGAAGCAGTTGGTTTACGTTCCGGAGTTTTCGGCCTCCGCCAACGGGACGCTTTCGTGGCGGGGTTACGCCCTCAGCTATCGTTTCTACCATTACAGCGAGCGATTTACGACCTCCAGCAACGAATCTTCGCAGTTGAACCGACTCTCTCCTTACTACATGAACGACCTCTATGTCGAGAAACGGTTCGCGGCACGGATCGGTACCCTGTCGGTGAAGTTTTGTGTCTATAATCTCTACGACGAACACTATGTGTCGGTGTTGTCGCGTCCGATGCCGGGACGTAACTTCGGTCTCTTTCTGGGCATTACGCCACGTTGGTGATTGCTCGCACCCCGATTCTGTCGCGGTCCAGCGTGTCGCCTTTCAATAGCAAAAACGTTTCCCTTGATGTATCTGAAGGGAAACGTTTTATGAGCAATCAAAATATCCATATATCACGCCTATGCCGTGATGGAAGGGCTCGATCATTAACAGATCTTGACGATCGGCAACTCCAGAAGAAAAGCAAGCTTTTCGAGTTTCTCTGCCAGATGACCGGTTCCGATGGCGCAGTGATGCGAGGGACCCGCTTTCGACCATGCCTCCATGAAGGCGCGTGCTCCGATCGGAAAACGATAGCGGCTGTTGGTGTTCCCGATTTGTAGAACCTTTCCCTCGACCGACTCACCTTCGGCCACTAAGAGAAATACGCCCTCTCGGCCTTCGACCACCGACATCAAGGTGACGGGGCCGTGTTTGACCGTCATCTGAATCGAGAGTCCTTTGCCGGGTTTGCCGTGATAGATGGGCAGTGGAACCAACTTGACGTCTCCTTCGGCAATGGCAAAATGGGTAGGGCCGTCGTGACCCCAGAGTACGACATCATCCTCAAAATCCATCGCGTAGGGCTCGGAGAAGGAGCCTCCGGCTCCGAATTCGGAGAGGATCTTCATGGCGTGTGCATTCTTGACTTCACATTCACCAGCGATGGGGATGTTTTTTCCGGTGAGCAGCGTGTTGCCTGCAATCACCGAGGTGACGATGTTTTCGTATTCGTTGCCGTTGCTCCCCTCATAGTAGTAGGCCATGGAGCCTAAGTTGTGGCGTTCCACCAGCTTGTCCAATGCCACCGAGGTGCGGGCAGCTCGTTCGATCTCGTAGGGTTCACATTCGCTGGCTACCTCAAAGGTGGTGCGGAACTCTTCGATTTTGGCCGCGGTCTCTGCGGGGGTAACCGCGTCGCGCAGGGCTTTGAGTTCGCACATCTCCAGCAATTCAAAATGGGTTCCGAAACTTCCGGCCATGCGGGTTAGATCGGTGTAGACATCGAGCATCCCGCAATAGTAGTGCCCCAATACCCCCATCCGATGCCGACGCATTGCCGAGGCGACGCGTGCAGCTTCGACCCATGAGGCAATTGTCTCCCAGGTTTTCGGTTCGGACAGATAGCCCGTCACGATGTCGTAGCGAAGTCCCAACCGGTTGAAGACGCAGGCCACCTCCGGAACCGAGCAGGCTTGGCAGTTGGCCAGCCACTCTCCGGTCATTCGTCCGCGATCTCCCATGCGGTTGATGGCGTCGTAGTCGATTGCGGCGGTCGGTTGGAGGTTCAGCACGATGACCGGAACCCCCAGCCGGCTCACCACGGGCAGCACGGTGGAGGAGAGGGCATAGGTCGAGATGTAGAGAAACACCAACTCGACGCCTTCGGAGTCCAGTTGTTGCGCTGCGGCT
>JAQUZZ010000203.1 GCA_028691095.1 Alistipes sp.
CTTGCGCACCTCAGGATGATTGGCCAATCCCAAATAGTTGTTCAGACTCCAGTTCAGCACTTCGCGACCGCGAAACATCATGTGCGGGCCGATTTCGCCTTCCAATTTCGGAAAGGAGTAATACCCGTGGCTCAGCTTTTGATACTGACCGATCGGGCCTCCAGCATTTTTGTGTATTCTGTCAAAAATATCCACGATACTAAAATATTGTAAGAGTTAAACGTTCTCTATCGAAGAACGGTAGCGAAACGCTACCTGACGCTATACGCTATCACAAGGCGATGACTCTACCCATCAAACGGAGAGGTACAATCCTTGAAAACCCCTCCACCGTAACGCAATCCGTCGTACAAAGTTAACGATTTTATCGAAGCATCCAACTTTCTTTCTATTTTCTTCCTTTCTCGATTTCTGACGGTTCGGTGTGCGCTGGGTGAGGAACTCCTTCCCCTTCCGCTGTGAGGTTGCGCATCGCAAAATCTCCTTGGGCACCCTCCGTGCCCCACTTTGGGATTCCTGCGCTTTTTTTGCTGGTTTTTTCACCGAAAGGTTCTACCTTTGTTTTGAAGACGGTGGTTTTTAGACCCGCCTCTGCGTTTATTTATTGCAAACCAATAATATAGTACGAGGTGCGAATCACCAACGTATCGCACCGGAGTGCTCAATCGAACATACTTCATGGAACACACTTCGCTTTCGCATCTTTGCACGGTGCGTCTGAATGAGACTCACGACGGAGTCGTCATTGTGGATCAAACCCAGTTACCCCGCCACGAGATCTACCTCACCCTCACCTCCATCGAACAGGTCTGGGAAGCCATTCGCAAACTGAAGGTACGCGGAGCTCCCGCCATTGGCATCGCCGCCGCTTACGGACTCTACCTCAGCGCACGAAACATCCATGCCGACGACTTCGCAACCTTCTTCCGGAAACTCCAACACCAAGGACACTACTTAGCTACGGCGCGCCCCACGGCCGTCAATCTATTTGCAGCCATTGAGCGCATCGAACGTTGTGCTCAGGCGCATACCGATGCTCCGTTGTCCCAACTCCCCGACCTGCTGCGTCAGGAGGCCGATGCCCTGCGAAATGAAGATGCCGCGGCCTGTCACGCCATCGGAACCCATGCCCTCACCCTGCTGCAACCCGGCATGGGGTTGCTCACCCACTGCAATGCCGGCCATCTGGCGGTATCGGAGTACGGCACAGCCTTGGCTCCGATTTATCTGGGACAGGAACAAGGCTATGACTTTCGGGTCTTTGCCGACGAAACACGCCCGCTGCTCCAAGGGGCTCGATTGACCGCCTTTGAGTTGCAGCGTGCCGGAGTCAACGTGACCCTGATTTGTGACAACATGGCCTCTCTGGTGATGCGGCGAGGGTGGATCCAAGCCGTGGTGGTCGGTTGCGATCGTATTGCCGCCAACGGCGACACCGCCAACAAGATCGGAACCTCAGCCGTGGCCATCTTAGCCCACCATTACGGCATTCCCTTCTATGTTTTGGGCCCCACCTCCACCATCGACCTCCACACCCCGACCGGCTCCGCAATCACCATCGAAGAGCGCGACCCCTCCGAAATCACCTCATGGGGTTACCGACACCCTATGGCTCCTGAAGGCATCAAGGTCTACAATCCGGCCTTCGACATCACCCCTGCCGAACTGATCACCGCAATTATTACGGAGAAGGGGATTGCTCGTTATCCCTTCACTGAGCTCTCGGAGTGGAAGGTAAATCCCTGAGCAACACAAGATCGAACCCCTCCGCAACTTCAGGAGTCGGCTCGTTCGTCCACCTAAACACGAAACACCCGCAAAGAAACGTGTCGTTTCTTTGCGGGTGTTTGCGATGGTACTTGGCGGATTCTTCTCCAAGAGCCTCCGTGCGCTTCACGCCTTGGCTATTAGGCGCGATTCCACAAAAACTGTTTGAAATCGGCAAAATCGGCACGCATCGGAAGCGAGAGTTTCTCACCTCGCATGAATGCGGCCAATCGTTCGGGGATCTCCACTTTGGCTCCGATGATCGGCTCGACGGTGTCTCTGAATTTGGCAGGGTGTGCCGTCTCCAAGAAGATTCCCGTCTCTCCGGGTTTCAAACCGTCGCGAAGTCCGCGATAGCCACAAGCTCCATGAGGATCCAACAGGTAGCCCGTGCGGGCAAAGGTCTCGGAGACAGTCTCACGAATCTGCTCGTCGCTGTACCAGTAACCGCTGATATCGGCACGAATGGCCTCGACCGACCCACCGTAAAGCTCCAACACCCGAGCAAAGTTACTCGGATCACCCACATCCATTGCGTTGGCTAAGGTTGCCACCGACGGCCGCGGAGTGTAGACTCCGGTCTGAAGATATTGATAGAAAATATCGTTTCGATTGTTCGCAGCGATAAAACGCTCGATCGGCAGCCCCATGCGTTTGGCAAACAGACCCGCCGTGATGTTTCCGAAGTTTCCGCTGGGCACACACACCACCAGATCCTTCTTGATGCCTGCACGACGTGCTTGAGCCCACGCATTGAAGTAGTAGAAGGCCTGCGGCAGGAAACGCGCCACATTGATCGAATTGGCCGATGTGAGCTTCAAGCGATGGTTCAGCTCCTCATCCAAGAAAGCACTCTTGACCAACCGCTGGCAATCGTCAAAGGTTCCGTCCACCTCCACGGCCGTAATGTTCCGACCCAAGGTGGTGAACTGTTTCTCCTGAATTTCGCTCACCTTTCCTTTCGGGTAGAGCACCACCACCTGAATGCCTTCCACGCCCAAAAATCCGTTGGCCACGGCACTCCCCGTGTCGCCAGAGGTAGCCACCAACACCGTCACCTCCTGGGAAGAGTGACCGATGAAATGACCCAGCATCCGCGCCATGAAGCGACCCCCTACATCTTTGAACGCCAAGGTCGGCCCATGAAAGAGCTCCAAGGCGTAGATTCCCGGCTCTACGGCAACGATCGGGGTCTCGAAATTCAAGGTATCGCACACAATGCGATCCAATGCCGCCTTCTCAATATCCTCACCGAAAAAGGCCTCGGCCACCCGACACGCAATCTGCTGGAAGGAGAGCGAGGGCATCTGTTCAAAAAAAGCATCCGGCAAGCGTTCGATCCGCTCCGGCATATACAACCCCCTGTCGGGAGCCAAACCGCGTACCACAGCCTCCGCAAGGGTCACCTCAGGGGCTTTATGATTCGTACTGTAATATTTCATGGTTCTCAAAAATTTCAAAGTAAGCCCATCGTGTGATGGATTGGCCCTACGCGTCGCATCGGTCGGCACCCCGCCCGTTGCGTCTCAAGGCACTTAACGCTCAATAAATTCAGCCATAAACTCATCGCCTGAGAGGCTGCCGTAGCTCCCTTCGCGTGCCGACGATTCGTCAAACTGCGCCACGCCATCGGCTGTGCCGTTGGTGCGATAGATCACGAAAGGCACGGGTTTGTTCGTATGGGTGCGGATGGCACACGGGGTCGGATGATCCGGCAAAATGGCGATCGACACCGGCTCGTCCCATTGTGCAACCTCCGCGAGGATCGGTTTCACCACACGACGATCAAGGTACTCGATCGTGCGCATCTTCAGGGCTACATCGCCCTCATGCCCCGCTTCGTCACTCGCCTCGATATGCAAAAAGACAAAGTCGTGATGACGCAAGGCCTCCAGTGCCGCCGCGGTTTTCCCCT
>JAQUZZ010000204.1 GCA_028691095.1 Alistipes sp.
GGTGGCGAAGACCCCACGCGGTATCAGCCCCATGCTGACGGAACCTCGGCACGGAGTGCCATCAAGCAGGTGGCCTCGGCTCGTTTCGGTGTCAACACGCTCTATCTGGTCAATGCCGATGAGATTCAGATCAAAGTGGCGCAGGGAGCCAAACCGGGAGAGGGCGGACAGCTTCCGGGGTATAAAGTAGACGAAATGATTGCCAAAACGCGGCACTCGATTCCGGGGATCTCGTTGATCTCACCGCCCCCGCATCACGACATCTATTCGATCGAGGATTTGGCGCAGTTGATCTTCGACCTGAAGAACGTCAACCCGCGGGCACGAATCAGTGTGAAACTCGTGTCGGAGAGTGGCATCGGAACCATTGCCGCCGGTGTGGCGAAGGCCAAGGCCGACATGATTTTGATCAGCGGCGGCGAAGGAGGCACGGGAGCCAGTCCGGTCAGCTCGGTAAAACATGCCGGTCTGCCGACCGAAATTGGACTTTCGGATGTGCAACAGACTCTGGTGTTGAACGGCTTGCGCGGTAAGGTGTGCTTGCAGACGGACGGCCAGCTGAAGACGGGGCGTGACATTGTGATTGCCGCGTTGCTGGGCGCCGAGGAGTTTGGCTTTGCCACCAGTGCATTGATTGTGTTGGGGTGTGTGATGATGCGTAAATGCCACATGAACACCTGTCCGGTGGGCGTGGCGACCCAAGACGAACGGTTGCGGGCTCACTTCCGAGGACGCTACCAATATCTGGTGAACTTCTTCAACTTAATGGCCGAGGATGTACGCGAAACCCTTGCCGAGTTGGGATTCACCAAGCTGGATGAGGTGATCGGTCGTACCGACCTGATCGAGCCGCGTCACTATGCCGAGGGATCGAAACTTGCGAAGATCGACCTCTCCAAGATCTTGTATCGTCCGACGGTGGACGAGGAGACCAGTGTGCGCTGTGTGACGACCCAAGATCATAAGATCGACAAGGTGAAGGATCGCTCGATTATCGGCATGGCGGCTCCGGCCATCGAGTCGCGTATGCCGGTGCATCTGAACTTCCCGATTGCCAATACCGATCGGTCGGTGGGTGCGATGCTCTCCGGAAAGATTACCGCAAAATACGGCAGCGAGTCGTTGCCCGAGGATACGGTGGGTGTGGCCTTCAAAGGGTCGGCCGGACAGAGCTTCGGAGCCTACCTGTGCAGTGGGGTGACCTTCACGCTGGAGGGTGATGCCAATGACTATCTGGGCAAGGGACTCTCGGGAGGTAAGATCATTCTGATTCCGCCCCAGAACGCCACCTTCGAGCCGCACGAGAACATCATTGCCGGTAACACCATTCTCTACGGTGCGACGGCCGGTGAGGTCTACATCAACGGACAGGTCGGCGAACGCTTCTGTGTCCGCAATAGCGGCGCGACGGCCGTTGTCGAGGGCGTGGGCGACCACTGCTGCGAGTATATGACCGGAGGCCGTACGGTGGTGTTAGGTACCACGGGACGCAACTTCGCGGCCGGCATGAGCGGAGGTATTGCCTATGTGTGGAACAAGTTGGGGAACTTCGACTTCTTCTGTAACATGGAGATGGTGGAGCTTTCGCTGATCGAGGATGCCAACGACAGCAAGGAGTTGCATGCGTTGATCAGTTCGCACTACTACCACACGGGCAGTCCGCTGGCCAAGACCATGATTGACAACTGGAGCGAGTATGTGGGTCAGTTCATCAAGGTGATGCCCATCGAGTACAAGAAGGTGATGCACGCGCGTCACATGGAGGCACTCGAACGGAAGATCGCCGAGATGGAGCGAGACTATTAAGCGAAGGAGTACGCTCCCCGCAAGGTTGACTTTCGGGGAGTGTCTTTCCATCAAATCAGAAAATACGAAAAGCATAAATAGCACGAAGTGCTTGAATTATGGGAAATCCGAAAGCATTTTTAACCATAGGTCGAAAGGAGGCGGGATACCGTCCGTTGCATGACCGAATTTATGATTACACGGAGGTCGAACAGACCTTGAATTTGGAGGATCGCAAACTCCAGGCGTCGCGTTGTATGGATTGTGGAGTGCCGTTTTGTCATTGGGCTTGTCCGCTGGGCAATCGTCAGGGCGAATGGCAGGATCTGCTCTACCGAGGACGGTGGGAGGAGGCCTATCACAGTCTCTCGGCGACGGATGATTTTCCGGAGTTCACCGGACGCGTCTGTCCTGCGCTTTGCGAGAAGTCGTGTGTGCTGACGCTGCATGAGGCACCGGTGACGATCCGTCAGAACGAAGCTGCGATTATCGAACAAGCCTTTGCCGAGGGGTATGTAGTGGCACGACCGCCGAAACAACGCACCGGAAAGCGCGTTGCCGTGGTGGGTTCTGGCCCTTCCGGATTGGCTTGTGCCAATCAGTTGAATCGTCGCGGTCACCAGGTGACCCTCTTTGAGCAGCATGAGACCCTCGGCGGATTGCTCCGTCTGGGGATTCCCGACTTCAAATTGAGTAAGAAGATCATCGACCGACGTCTGAACCTGATGGCCGAAGAGGGCATCGAGTTCAAAACCTCAGTGAAAGTAGGAAAAGACTTGAAAACCAAAGAGCTGTTGAGGCAGTTCGATGCGGTCTGCATCACCATAGGTTCGGGTGTGCCTCGGGATTTGCCGGTGGACGGTCGCGATCTCAAGGGGGTTCACTTTGCCTTAGAGTTGTTGCAGCAACAGAATCGGGTGAATGCCGGAGTGGAGATTCCTGCCGAAGAGCGCATCTGTGCCACCGGAAAGCGGGTGGTTGTGATCGGAGGTGGCGACACCGGATCGGACTGTGTGGGCACCTCCATCCGACAGGGTGCGGTGCAGGTAACCCAGATCGAGATCATGCCCAAACCTCCCGTAGGACATAATCCGGCTACGCCTTGGCCCATGTATCCGCAGATTCTGAAAACCTCCTCTTCGCACGAAGAGGGTTGTGAGCGGCGTTGGTTGCTGGGCACGAATCGTTTTATCGGAAAAGATGGCATCTTGACCGGTGTTGAGGTGGAACAGGTCGAATGGGAGTCGGTAGAGGGCGGACGTCCGAACCTCAAGCACACGGGGAAAACCGAGGTGCTCGAAGCCGATTTGGTTCTGTTGGCCATGGGTTTTGTACACCCCGAACAGGAGGGTTTGGTCGCCGACCTGAAGGTGACGTTGGACGGCCGGCAGAACGTGGCGGTGGATGCGTGCAATCGCACCTCGGTGTCCAAGGTCTTTGCAGCCGGTGATGCCTCGACCGGTGCGTCGTTGGTGGTGCGTGCCATTGCTTCGGGACGTCATGCTGCCGAGCAGATCGACCGTTTCCTGAAAGAGGCGTAGATCGTTACGGTCTGCAAGCACTGCAACAAGCCCGACGTGAGCGATAGAGTCTCACGTCGGGCTTGGTTGTTTTGTCGGATCTTGAGGGTAGAGGGTTGCAACTCCGTCGATTAATTTGTATCTTGTTCCCGTCAAGCCGAAATGTCTCAAGGTCGGAACATGGAATTGACAGCGATCCGCAGGGTTCTCCCCGATTCGCACCGGTGTGCGCTTGTGGAGTTAGAACCTGTAATCGGGGGAAAGTGTGGGTGTGATCCGGTTTGAGATCTTTGACGCTGTTTCTTGCAGATAAATCGCACAATGTGCTTAAACGAATACGTTATGAAACCTTGGATGATTTGGATGAGTG
>JAQUZZ010000205.1 GCA_028691095.1 Alistipes sp.
AGACGCCACTCAGAGAACTGTTCGATAAGACTTATTCCAATGATGTCAAAGAGCAATTAAGTCCCCCTATTCCGGGGCTGTTTGATTAATATTTAACTCGTCCCAGTTTTAACGGGACGCTAATGAGAATTACTTCCTAAAAAATATGGAATAGAGTCACACCGAGCCCCTGTCCATTGTGCCCGATTCCCCCTTTCGGTTCTTCAGAAGGCCGATTTGGCGGATTTTACAGCCGTTTTTATGAGATTTCGCGAAACATTGTCTATCTTTACACGCTGAAACGAAGTAAATTTAATCATTTAGAACCAATAAAATTCATACATCATGATCTATTCACATGAAGTACAGCAGATGTGTTGCGTGAAAAAGGGCGCCAATCATCCTTCGGCTCCCATTCCCGAAGAGGGAAAATGGGTTAGAGCAAAAGAGATCAAAGATATCTCAGGTCTGACGCACGGTGTGGGATGGTGTGCACCTCAGCAGGGCGCTTGTAAATTGACCCTCAACGTGAAGGACGGAATTATTCAGGAGGCCTTGGTGGAGACACTCGGATGTTCGGGTATGACGCACTCTGCCGCAATGGCTTCGGAGATTCTGCCTGGTAAAACGTTGCTCGAAGCTTTGAATACCGACTTGGTTTGCGACGCTATCAATACCGCTATGCGCGAACTCTTCCTGCAAATTGTCTACGGACGTACGCAGTCGGCCTTCTCGGAGGGCGGTCTGACCATCGGAGCCTCGCTGGAGGATCTGGGTAAAGGTTTGCGTTCGCAGGTGGGAACCATGTTTGGTACGGTAGCCAAAGGTACCCGTTATCTGGAGATGGCTGAGGGCTATTGTACGCGCATGGCTTTGGATGCCGACAACGAGGTGATCGGTTACGAATTTGTCCACATGGGCAAATTCATGGATATGGTCAAAAAAGGCGTACCCGCAGCCGAAGCGCTGGAGAAAGCAAAAGGCAACTACGGCCGGTTTGCAGACGGAGTCAAATACATCGACCCGCGTCAGGAATAGTTGTTGAACAGAAAACAGAGAAAAACCATGGCAAACTTATTTGAAGGATACGACCGCAGAATCGACCACATCAACGCGGTCCTGAAAGAGTACGGAATCAACGGCATTGAGGATGCAAAAGCTATCTGTGCCGCGAAAGGTTTGGACCCTTATACGACCTGTAAGGAGACGCAGCCGATTTGCTTCGAGAATGCGGCTTGGGCTTATGTTGTAGGGGCTGCGATTGCAATTAAAAAAGGTTGCAAAAGCGCCGCTGAGGCAGCGGAGGCAATCGGTATCGGCTTGCAGGCTTTCTGTATCAAAGGTTCGGTAGCCGACGACCGTAAGGTGGGTATCGGACACGGCAACTTGGCCGCTCGTCTGCTCCGCGAGGAGACACAGTGTTTTGCTTTCTTGGCCGGTCACGAGTCTTTCGCTGCGGCCGAGGGCGCAATCAAAATCGCTGAGATGGCCAACAAGGTGCGTACACAGCCTTTGCGTGTGATTCTCAATGGCTTGGGTAAAGATGCAGCCTTGATTATCTCGCGTATCAACGGCTTTACCTATGTACAGACCGAGTTCGACTATGCGTCGGGTGAGTTGAAGGTGGTTCGTGAGAAACCCTATTCGACGGGTCTTCGTGCGAAGGTGAAGTGTTACGGAGCAGATGACGTGCGCGAAGGCGTAGCCATCATGCACCATGAGGGGGTCGATGTCTCGATCACCGGTAACTCGACCAATCCTACGCGTTTCCAGCATCCGGTTGCCGGAACCTATAAGAAAGAGTGTGTAGAGCAAGGCAAGAAGTATTTCTCCGTAGCCTCGGGCGGTGGTACCGGACGTACCCTGCACCCCGACAACATGGCTGCCGGCCCTGCTTCGTATGGTATGACCGATACGATGGGTCGTATGCACTCCGACGCTCAGTTTGCGGGTTCCTCTTCGGTGCCGGCACACGTTGAGATGATGGGCTTCTTGGGCATGGGTAACAACCCGATGGTGGGTGCTACCGTTGCTGTGGCCGTGAACATCGCACAGGCAATGAAGTAGATCCGTTCCCTGCACCGCGCGCTATGTTCTTCTCTCCAATCCTCGACAGGGCGAAAGAGAGGGTGGTTTTTGAAAAACCTCCAAGAGGCTGGATAGCGATTGCGAGGCAGTGAATGAAGTGATAAAACCGAACGCTCCACAGCGTAAAGCCGTGGAGCGTTCGGTTTTTTTGATAGGATGGCGTCGGGCTCTTCGGACGAGCCACTCAGCGTATAAATCAGTACTGAAGGGTGTCTAATCCGTGGTTGGGGGCTCCGCACAGTTGCAGTCGTAGCAGATTCAGAATGTTGGATGAGGCGCGTTCGATGTTCTGTTGGCGTATCGACCCGAAGACCATCTTCAGCGCGATGGTTTCGGTGGGGGTAGCAACGGCCATCCATACGGTTCCCACGGGTTTCTCTGCGGAGCCTCCTGAGGGGCCTGCAATGCCGGTTGTTGCAATGCCGTAGGTAGCTCCGGTGATGCGACGCACCCCTTCGGCCATGCTTTCGGCTACGGGGCGACTGACCGCTCCTTCGCGACGGAGGATCTCAGGATCGACTCCTAAGAGCGACTCTTTGACGGTGTTGGCGTAGGAGACCACGCCACCTAAGAAGTAGTTTGAGGCTCCGGGTAGTGCGGTCAACCGATGCGCTACATTTCCACCGGTGCACGACTCGGCTGTGGCCACACTCTCGCCACGCTGCTGCAACAAAGCACCCACGGCACTCTCCAGCGTAGCATCGCCGTAACCCAAAATGTTGTAGGGAAGAATCTGTTCGAGTGCGGCAAAGGCTTGCGCAATCTGCGCTTCGGCGGTGGTGCGATCGACTTGATAGGCCGAGAGCCGCAACCGGATGTTCAGTGCGCTGGGCAGATAGGCCAAATGAAGGGAGGCAGGAAGTGCACTCTCCCAAGCAGCAATCCGTTCGGCAAGGATAGACTCTGCCAAGCCATAGGTGATGGCAGTTTGGTGTACGATCGACTCAAAGTGAAAGTAGGTTTCCAGACGGGGCAGCACTTGCTCCTCGATCAGCACCTTCATCTCAAAGGGAACGCCCGGCATCGAGACGATGACCTTGCCCTGATGCTCAAACCACATTCCTGGTGCCGTGCCACACCGATTGGGAAGCACGGTGCACCCCTCGGGAACCAAGGCCTGACTCTGGTTCAATTCATTGAAGGCGATGTGGCGGAGTGCGGTCATGCGTCGCACCTGTTCGTAGACCTCCTCGTTGCGAACCAACTTCATGTGGAACATCCGGGCCAAGGTGTGTTTGGTGAGGTCGTCCTTGGTGGGGCCTAAGCCTCCGGTGCACAGCACGATGTCGGCACGGGAGAGGGCGTCGTTGACGGCTTGGATGATAGGTTCGGGAGCGTCTGAGACCGAGGTAATCTGATGAATCTGTATGCCTCGTGCATTCAGTGTTTGGCCGATCCAGGCCGAATTGGTATCGACGATTTGACCGATGAGGATCTCGTCGCCAATGGTGATAATCTCTGCTAACATGGGTTTATACTTAGTCGACCCTTAAAAAGCCACTCCACTCTGAAGTAAACAATTCCAAGGTTTTTCCCTGCTATAAACACTCCATCTACAAATAAGCCACAAAAGAACCCTCATGGCTCTTTTGAAGTTGTATGCCG
>JAQUZZ010000206.1 GCA_028691095.1 Alistipes sp.
CGGTTGTTTGCTGCGATGTACCCGACGGCATGGATAGGTCTACGGGAGTCCCCTTGGGCGGACGACCGCGACGAGGTCTTTGGGTGTAGGGTGTAGCCTGAGCCTCTCTGGAGAGCACGGCGGGAGATTCCTCAGAGATAGAGGCCTGTGGAGCCTGGGCCGATGCAGCGGAAGTCTCGGCGTGCTCCACGATTTCGGTCGCAGCCTGGGGCTGGATTTCCTCACGGGTCTCTTCGGGAGTCTCTGCTTGAAGGGTTCTATGTTTGGGTTTCCGTCCACGGCGCGGAGTGTCAGCCGAAGAAGGCTGAACTTCGCTGCTGGAGCTTTCGGAAGCGGGTTTCGGGGTGGATTCGGGAGTCGGGGTAGCGGACGAAGCGGCCTGAGAGGCCTGAGCAATAAGCGTATCGAGAAGTTCCTGCTTACGCATTTGCGCCTTGATACCTAAAGCCTTGGCAATCTCTCGCAACTCTGCAAGACTCTTTTCCTGAAGTGCTTTGGTGTCATCCATAAGCAAAGGGAGATTAATATGTAGGTGAAGGTGGAGAAACCGAATCGGACGATCCGGTGATCGAAAACTAACGGAACAAAAGTACAGGATTTTTCGGATATATCAAAAGTTATGCAACTTTATGATCCTTTATCGCGGATTAAGCAAAGCGTGCGAGTGATGGGCAATCAAAAATCAATATATGAGATATATACGGTAGCACGCTGTACGTGACGTGCATTTCGCATAAAGAAGCGATAGGCTTAAAAAAATCCCTTTTCCGTTTCGCAAAGGGATTTTTTTAAGCCTATCGTTGTAAATCGAGAAGATAGGGTGGATAACCCAAGAAGGGTTACTCCTCCTCTTCCGCCTCTTTCATATTGTGCGAGACGTTGACCACGTCTTCGTCCTCTTCGAGTTTCTCGATCAGTTTCTCGATGGATTCGCGTTGTTCGGCGGTCACCTCCTTGGTGTCCATGGGGATCCACTCAAACTCCCCGCTCACGATCTCGATGTTGTGATCCTCCAAGTATTTCTGGATGGCTCCATAGGACTCAAAGGGTGCGTAGATCACGATCTCGGCCTCATCCGCAAAGATCTCGTCCACACCGCAATCGATCAACTCCAGCTCCAGCTCGTCGATGTCTACCCCCTCTTGCTGTGCAATTTTGAAGACGCACTTGTGGTCGAACATGAAGGCGACAGAGCCTGAATTACCGAGCGATCCACCGCATTTATTGAAGTAGTTGCGCACATTGGCCACCGTACGGGTGGTGTTGTCAGTGGCGGTGTCGATGACCATGGCGATTCCAAACGGAGCGTATCCCTCGTAGACCATCTCTTTGTAGTCGCCCATATCCTTGGAGATGGCGCGTTTGATGGCGCGTTCGATGTTCTCTTTGGGCATATTAGCAGCCTTGGCATTCTGAATCAAGACACGCAAACGAGTGTTTCCCGCCGGATCAGGGCCTCCGGCTTTGACAGCGATGGCAATCTCTTTGCCCAATTTGGTGAAAGTACGGGCCATATTGCCCCAACGTTTCAGTTTACGTGCTTTGCGATACTCAAATGCTCTTCCCATGATCTGTTAGTGTTGTAAAAATGATTATCTTCCGTTGAGCCTCCTTTGGATGAAGCGTCGCCCGAGAGATAATACATTGCACGGTGTGCGTAGAATGTTATGATTTTATTTTTAGGAGTACAAAGCTATATCCTTTTCACTAAAAAGACAAAAAAAAGCGTATTTTTGTGCGGCTCGATCTATGGATGCGAGAGAAAAAACGGGCTCCGATCGGTGAGTAACAATTTGATAGTATTGTGATTATCAGGTTACCATAGCGGAGCGTTGCTTCAAGGATCTTTAAAGCGAAATGATGAGTGAAGAAGAGCAAATTGCCCAGGCGTTAGAGGTGCTACGCCGAGGCGGAATCATTCTGTATCCGACCGATACGGTTTGGGGAATCGGTTGCGATGCCACCAACGAACAGGCCGTAGAGCGAATCTATGCGCTCAAACGCAGTGTCAACAAAAAGAGTATGTTGGTTTTGGTCGACCATCCCGATCGGGTCTCCCTCTACATCCGCAAAGTGCCGGAGATCGCTTGGCAGCTCTATGAGGTGGCCGATAAGCCCTTGACCTTGATCCTTCCCGGAGCTTGTGGCGTGGCACCGGCGTTGATTCCCGAAGAGGGAACCTTGGGGATTCGGATTCCCAAGCATGATTTTTGCCAGCGTTTGATCTATAAGTTGCGCCGTCCGCTGGTCTCCACCTCGGCCAATATTTCGGGAGAACCCACTCCGATGAGCTTTGAGGCGATCTCCGAAACGATTTGTCAGGGAGTGGATTGGATTGCCGACCGCGCTTGCGAAGGGTCGTCCACCCACAAAGCCTCCTCAATTATCATGGTGGGTGAGGGGGGCGAGATTGCCGTATTACGAGAATAGAAAACCGATTTATATTCCATACACCGCATGATAGAGACTCCGATACAGATGCGCTTTGCCGACGTGGATAGCTTAGGCCATGTCAACAATGTCAATCAACAACACTATTTTGACCTGGGGAAGAACGATTATATGTTGCAGGTGCTCGATTTGGAGCCCCAACGGCGAGAGCAGGGGGTGATTATCGTGGCCATGCAGACGCAATATAAGAGTCAGATCCGCTTCCACGAACCGATCGTGATTCAAACCTCCGTTCAAGCTGTGGGTCATAAGAGCTTCACGTTGCTGCACCGCATCATTCAGCGTGAGAGCGGCGAGGTGAAGACCGAATGTTCGGTGGTGATGGTGGCCTTTGATTTTGTGGCACAGCACTCCATTGCCCTGCCGGAGCCTTGGCGTCAGCGACTGGAGGCCGATTTGGCTGCGACCCGTTAAGCGTTGCCGCGGGTGGCCTATTGTGCCACAAGGGGTTGGGTTAAGACGAAAATAGAAGTTCTTGAGACTTTGGAATCAGATTTGTATGCCTGAGGGTATTCATCAATCTGATTTCTATGACACTTTCTTTTCGCAAGAGCATCCTTCTTTGGGGAATGCTTGGGGGCGTGAGCGTGCTCTCCGCCCAGGAGAACTTCTCCACGGCGGTGAGCCTCAATCTTACGACCGAAGGCCTCTACAATCTAACGGACAACAAGGCCAACTGGATTACGATTCTGGATGTCAACTTGGAGCAGCGATTATGGCGTAGCGCTCATTTTACTGTCGATCTGCTGTCGGTCTATAATCAACGCTATGCCTCGCAGATGGGAGGCATTGCCGATCATCTTCACATCTTCTCCGCCATTGAGGATGAGAGCATTCCCTTGGCTCTTTTCATGTGTGGCGTAACCCAACGTTTGGGGCCGGTCGATCTGTTTGTGGGGGTTCGCAATGTGAATCGCGACTATTTCACCTCTCCGTGGAACTCGCTCTTCACCGCTTCGACTAACGGCCTTTTCCCGATCATTTCTCACAATTACCCGCTCTCCGACTCTCCGCTCTCGGCACTCTGTCTGCATGCCGAGTGGGGCATAACACCCGAATGGCGCATCAAGAGTTCGTTGTATAACGGGGTGGCCGCAGAGCGTTGGGACGAGCGTTTCCGATTTCGTCCGGCGAAAGATGGGGTGCTGAGTGTTTCGAAACTCAGCTACGAAGGAGATGAGGATCAGGGGTATGTAGGATCTTATCACCTCGGGTTTGTC
>JAQUZZ010000207.1 GCA_028691095.1 Alistipes sp.
GATGACTTCCGAAGATTAGCAAAGGATTATGAACGAAAGGTGGTGTGTTCGGAAAATATGATATACTTGGCTTTTATTTCACTGATGCTAAAATGGTTATAAATGATATTTTTAAACAGACTCTGAAAGTCGGGGGGCTGGATTGGGGCATGGTCTTGATCTACGTCGCACTGGTGCTGATGGGATGGCTCAATATCTATGCTGCGGTTTATGACGACCTCCATTCCAGCATCTTCGATGTGGGACAGCGGTATGGAATGCAGATGATCTGGATCGGCATCTCGACCTTTATCGCGATCTCCATCCTGTTGATCGACGATAAATATTATCATATGTTGGCCTATCCGCTCTACTGGTTGACGATTCTCATCCTTGTGGCAGTGCTGTTTCTGGGCAAAGAGGTGAATGGCGCCAAATCGTGGATCGTGATGGGGCCGATTGCCATTCAGCCCACCGAGTTTGTGAAGTTTACGACGGCACTTGCCTTGGCGCGCTATATGAGCGCCTACTCGTTTGATCTGCGGAAAATGGGGGATCTGATTCGAGCCGGTCTGTTTTTGGTGCTTCCGGTGCTTATCGTCTTGTTGCAGAATGACACGGGATCGGCATTGGTCTACGGATCGTTTCTCTTTATGTTTTATCGCGAGGGATTCAACGGATGGGTCTATGTCGCGTTGATTATGGTGATCTCTCTCTTCATTTTCTCTTTCCTGCTGGAGCCTATGGCGTTGTTGTTGCTGCTGCTGTTGATCTGTTTGGTGGGAGAGGGAATTGCCAACGGAAATTGGCCCAGTAAGGTGATCTATTTCGCGGGCGTGATGCTGGGTTCGATCTTGATCTATGCCTTACTCTACGGGGTGCTGGGGTTGGCCATCGGTTGGCACACCTCTCTGCTGATTGCCGTGGTCTTGTCGCTGGGAGCCGTGGGCGTCTACGTCTATCGCTATAAGATCGGGAACATCCTCACCTTTGTGTTGCTCTTCTTTGGCTCACTGGGATTTACCTATACGATTGATTATGCCTTTCATAACATCTTGCAGATCCATCAACAGAAGCGGATTCTGGATCTGCTGGGGTTGGAGTCGGATCTGAAGGGATGGGGCTATAATGTCAACCAATCGAAAATCGCCATCGGATCGGGGGGCTTCAGCGGCAAAGGCTTCTTGGAGGGCACCCAAACCAAGTTTAACTTTGTGCCGGAGCAGAGTACCGATTTTATCTTCTGCACCGTGGGCGAAGAATGGGGTTTCTTAGGCAGTGCATTGGTGGTGTTGCTGTTTATGTTTCTGATCCTTAAATTAATAAAAATGGGGGAGCGACAGCAGGAACCCTTTGGGCGGATCTATTGCTACTGTGTGGCGTCGATCTTCCTATTCCATGTGGTCGTCAATGTGGGGATGACCATCGGGTTGATGCCGGTGATCGGGATTCCGTTGCCCTTCTTTAGCTATGGAGGCTCGTCGCTGATCGCCTTCACCCTGTTGCTCTTTGTCGCCATTCGTCTGGATGCCTCCAAACGAGAGGCCTCGTTATAAGAGCCCATAGGGGCGAAAACCACTACGAACGTGTTTTGAACGAATAATTAGACCCTCATCCCTTGAGCGGATGATGAAATTTTGAAGCGTATGACCGAACATCTGAAAGGACTGACCTCCGAGGAGGTATTGCGTAGTCGAGCCGAGCATGGCGACAACCGATTGACGCCTCCCAAACGCAAGTCGTTGTGGATCCTCTTTATCGAGAAATTCAAAGATCCGGTGATTCGGATTTTGTTGATTGCCGCCTTTCTCTCCTTGGGAATCGGGTTCATTCATCAGGAATTTGCCGAGACGATCGGAATCTTCAGTGCCATCTTCTTGGCCACAGGCGTAGCCTTCTGGTTTGAGTACGATGCGATGAAGAAGTTCGATCTGCTGAACCAGACCAACGACGAACTCTCCGTGATGGTGATGCGCAATGGGGAGGTGACCGAGGTTCCGCGCCAAGAGATTGTGGTGGGGGATGTGGTGATCTTACAGAGCGGCGCCGAGGTTCCCGCTGACGGGCAGTTGCTCGAAGCGGTCGCGTTGAGACTCAATGAATCGACCCTCACCGGCGAGTTGCAGGTGAGCAAAACGACCGATCCGACTCATTTTGATGCGGAGGCCACCTACCCTTCCGATCATGTGATGCGTGGCACGACGGTGACTGAGGGTCACGGGGTGTTTCGTGTGGCGGCCGTAGGTGACGCAACGGAGTTCGGGAAGGTGGCCGAACAGGCCACGGTGGAGAGCGAGGAGCAAACGCCGCTCAACCTTCAGTTGCAGCGTCTCTCGAAGTTGATCGGCCGTGTGGGGGTGACTTTGGCCACTCTGACCTTTGCCTCCTTGGTGATCAAGGGCATCTTCTGGGGGTCGCTTCTGGAGGGGAACTGGATGGATGTAGCCTCGCACGTCTTGCAATACTTTATGGTGGCGGTAACCTTGATTGTGGTGGCGGTGCCGGAGGGGTTGCCGATGAGTGTCACGTTGTCCTTGGCGGTCAATATGCGACGAATGTTGCAGACCCACAACTTGGTGCGTAAGATGCACGCTTGCGAAACCATGGGGGCTATTACCGTGATCTGTACCGATAAGACCGGAACGCTGACACAGAATCAGATGCGAGTCTATCAGATGAAGTTCTACGGAGCGTCGGAAGCGATTGTCGATGAGGGAATTGCAGCCAACTCCACGGCCTTTGTCGATGGACAGGGCAAGGTGATGGGAAATCCTACCGAGGGGGCGTTGCTCCTTTGGCTCAAAGATCGCGAGGTGGCTTACGAACCGTTGCGCGAAGCCGCGCAGGTGGTGGATCAATGGACGTTCACCACCGAACGGAAGTTTATGGCCACCTTGGTGGACTCTCCCGCTGGGGAGCGTCGGATCTACATGAAGGGGGCTCCGGAGATTGTGATGGGCTATTGTCCCGATTTTGATCGCAAAAAAGAGGTGAACGAAACTCTGTCTGCCTATCAGAATATGGCGATGCGCACCTTGGGATTTGCCTATTTGCCGACCCAAGCAGACTCGGTGGAGGAGGCATTGAAGGCAGGAGGGCTGCGGTTTGTGGCCGTAGCTGCCATCTCCGATCCGGTGCGTGAGGAGGTTCCGGTTGCCGTGCAGGAGTGTTTGAATGCCGGAATTGGAGTGAAAATTGTGACGGGGGATACCCCCGCTACGGCACGCGAGATCGGCCGACAGATTGGACTCTGGGGCGATCAGGATGGAGAGCGCAACCACATGACCGGACCCGAATTTTCCGCCTTGAGCGACGAGGCGTTGCTCGATCGTGTGCAGTCGCTCAAGATCATGTCGCGTGCCCGTCCCTTGGACAAACAACGGTTGGTGCGCCTGCTGCAACAACGCGGTGAGGTGGTGGCCGTCACGGGAGACGGAACCAACGATGCCCCGGCTCTCAACTTTGCCCACGTGGGGCTCTCGATGGGGAGTGGCACTTCGGTGGCCAAAGAGGCGAGCGATATTACCCTGCTCGACGACTCGTTCAGCAGTATTGCAACGGCGGCGATGTGGGGACGATCCCTCTACCGCAACATTCAGCGTTTTGTGCTTTTCCAGTTGACCATCAACTTTGTGGCGATGATTATCGTGTTGCTGGGGTCGATTTTCGGCAGTGAGCTTCCGTTGACCGT
>JAQUZZ010000208.1 GCA_028691095.1 Alistipes sp.
GGAGCGTGCTGTTTTTCAAACAGCACTAACGTGAGTTCGATAATTGCAACTCGTATGGGATGTAATTTTTTATATGTTAAATAGTTGCAATTATCGAACTCACGTTAAATAACACGACGTGCTTAAAAAACCGAATCTTTTCACCCTCAAACCAAAATAGATTATGAACAAGACAAATTGGAATCTCATCCTACGTAAGGTGCATCGCTATGTAGGCTTTTTAATGGTAGGCGTTTTTCTGGTCTATGGGATCAGCGGTATCGTGCTCCTCTATCGCAACACCGATCTACTGAAGCGACCGGTCACGACCACACAGAATTTAGACCCCAAACTCTCGCCCGAAGCCTTGGGATCGGCACTCCGCCTCAAGAACTTCAAGGTCACCGCCACCAGCCCCGACACACTCTACTTCGCAGAGGGGTATTACCTCACACAAACCGGTGTGGCGCAAGTGACAATCCAAGAGAGTGTGCCCCCCATTGCGCAAATGATTCGAATGCACAAGATGGTGAGCAGCAATCCGACACACTACTTTGCGCTGCTCGTGGGCATCGGGTTACTGCTGTTGGTTGTTACCTCATTTTGGATGTTTAAAGCCGGCACGGCTCCGTTCAAACAAGGAATGCTCTTTGTGGGCATCGGCTGCGCAATCACCCTTCTTATTCTCTTCTTGGTATAGATCGTGAGGGGAAAAAACCTCTTAGAGCCTCTATTTAGTCGGCTTGAGGATCACACAAGAGGGAAGCATCCGCAGCGCAGGACGCTGGTTGCGGACAATATACTGCCAAGCGGCATAACTCACCAGTACCAACTCGCAATCGGACATCACCTGCGCGATGGAGGGAGCAAGGGTCACCTGTGGCATCTCGGCATGCGGAATCTGGGCATCGACCCAGTAGAAGGCGCGATGGATCTCCGCGGGCATCGGCTCGGCCAAATGGAGCAGTTCCAAATCGCGATCGTTGCGTAGCAGAATGGCGACCCGCGGCTTCGCAGGCAAGTTGCGGTGGATAAAGACGCCAAACGGAATCTGCATCGACTGAAACAAGACGCGCACCTTATCGAGCGGTAACACCGGAGGCAACCAACGACCGCTCCGATTGAGCAGGTTGGCCAAGCGACGTTCGGGATCGAAACCGCCCGAAGGTCGCGGGGTGTCGATATAGTTACCCAAGAAACCGGGGCCTGCACCGGTCAACACCAAATCAAACCGCTCGCTCTCGGCCAATGCACACAGATCTTCGGTGTAACGATCGGTGACGCGATAGCGTGTCTCAACGGCAAGATTCAAACGTGCCGCCTCGCGTTGCAGCGGGGCAAAGCTCTCATTGGCATAGCTCTGCGTATTGAGTAGGTTGGTGTCCGTGCCGATCGTGTAATGAAGGGCGGTGATATGCACCGTCGAGAGATGTTTGCCGTACAAGAGCTGTATCAATTTCAAAAAGAGCGGAGCACTCTGCGGATTGGCAAAGGAGACCAAAATCCGAATCTGCGTATGTTTGGCCTCGACTCGCTCGGAAAATGATTTTTTATAACCCGACCATCGCTCCAGCAGAATCAACAGCGGAGTGGCCATGAAGGTGGTCACCAATGCCATAATCACAAAGATCACGAACAGCGGAGCGGGAATAATCCCCATATCGTAGCCGATGTTGAGCACGATCAGCTCCATCAGTCCGCGGGTATTCATCAGAATCCCTATTGAGAGGCTATCGCGCCACGACTCTCCAGCCCATCGTGCCGCTCCGGTGGCTCCGATCATCTTTCCGGCTACCGAAATCACAATAAAGAGTAGACACACGCCCCACAGATGCGGCGTGTTGAGCGTACCGATCTCGGTGCGCAATCCCGTGAAAACAAAAAACAACGGCAGGAAGAGCACCAACGCCACATCCTCCAGCTTCTCGGTCAACACCCGTCGGAAACTGAGATTCGGAGGCATCACCACTCCGGCCAAAAACGCACCGAACAGGGCGTGAATCCCCAAAATCTCCGTAAGATAGGACGACACGATCAGCACCAAAAACATCGCCCCCACCAACGGTTTACTCACCGTCTCCTGGTGGTTATAACGTTCGCCCAATTTACACATCAAGGGTTTGACCACCCAGAACATCACCCACAGATAGACGGCCGTCAGTGCCAAGGTGTAGAGGGCTCCCGTCACGGCTCCCGCACGTGCCACGGCAATCACTCCGGCCAACAGACACCACGCCGTCACATCGTTATTGGCCGCACTGGCCAAGGTGAGCATCCCCATTGGAGATTTGCCCAAATTGCGCTCTTGGATAATACGAGCCAAAACAGGAAAAGCCGTAATACTCACCGATATAGCCACAAACAGCGCAAAGGGAATCACCTGCGTGTGGCCGGCTCCAAATTCGGGGTATACCCCAAAGGCCAAGCCCATACCCAACAGAAAGGGCACGATGATGCTGGCATGGCTAATCAGCAGGGTTTCACTCGCCTTGCGTCGCACAACCCCCGGATCGAGTTCCATCCCGATCACAAACATAAAGAGCACCAACCCGATCTGACTGATGACGTGCAACGGAACCAAGGACTCGGGAGAAAAAAGAAACGCAAACGTCTCGGGGAAGAGATGCCCCAACAACGAAGGCCCCAACACGATACCGGCCACGATCTCCCCAATCACACCCGGCTGTCCGAGATAGCGGAAAATCCACGAGAAAAGGCGCACGCAGAGCAGAATGGCAATCATCTGCAACAGCAACAGCGACAAGGGGTGTCGCAAATTGCCGGTCAACACCTCATAGAAGAGACCCGATCCATCCGCCTGCTCCGCAACCCTCGTCGAAGAAGCCGAAGGCACGGTGGAGACCGAGGGAGCGTAGTGCACAAAAAGAGCCATGATGATCGCAAAAAGGATCACCATGCAAGTGTAGGTTATATAGTTGCGTTTCACACGACTCATAGCGGTAGTAGCTTAACGTGAGTTTCACGAATTGGAAACTCACAATCTAACCGAAACATCGGCTCTTCTCAATTCGTAAAACTCACGTTAAAGGCTTTCTACAAAAGCCTTATCTTTCTTCGATAACCCCCTCCCAACCTCCCCCAAACCGTTGGGGGAGGAGCTTTTCAGCGGTATTTCACGAATTGGAAACTCACAATCTAACCGAAACATCGGCTCTTCTCAATTCGTAAAACTCACCTCCTCCGTCGGAGACGGAAGTTCCGAACTCTCCGCTTACCACAAACGTTTGGAATCGGTCACAAAAATCCGTGTCGTAAACGTATACAGCGAACCGTCGGGCGACGCATAGGTGAGCGCCACATACTGCGCGGCATAGCCCGAAGCGGGCAGCTCGAAGCTCACGTTATAGGTTGACTGATGCTTCTGGGGCAGATCCAAGGGCTGTCCCTTCCAAGTCGATTTACGAAAATCACGCGTCAGGGAAGTGGCCTCCCAAACCTCGATTGCACGCAGCAGATCGCCCGTCAACGACACCTCGACCTTCAAACGATGCCCCATCACCTTGGTTTTCCAACTGCAAGCCGGAATCTCGGCTTTCGCCATCAAGGTCTCAAAGAATCCACCCAACGACTGCATCGCCTCTTCCCCACCCCGCAAATCGTGCCCCGCATTGGGAATATAACAGAGCCGCGTAATG
>JAQUZZ010000209.1 GCA_028691095.1 Alistipes sp.
GACCTCCGAGTCGTTGAATGTGGCGATGGCCACAGCCATCACGTGTGCCGAGTTCCGGCGGCGGATGCGGTAGATCCCTCTCCTTAGGGGTGGGCTACAAGAATCCGATCCGACTGAGGAAGAGGAAGAAAACCACGATCGGGATGACAAAACGGATCAGGAAGCGCAAGAAGGGATAGAGGTGGCGATTGTAGGCGCCCTGTGAGGTGATTTCGGTACGCAGGATGGTCGGGGAGAGCACCCAGCCACTGAATAGGACGATCAGCAATCCGCCCAACGGAAGCATGATGTTGGCCGAGAGGTTGTCGCAGAAGTCGAAGAGGTTCATGCCTGCGATCCGAAGCGAGGAGTTGGGCATCATGGAGAGGCCACAAAGGGTGGCGGAGATGCAGATGAGTCCGGTGATGTAGAGCAATGCGCGACGTCGGGTCATGTGTAGTTCTTCGGTGACATAGGCCACGATGACCTCAAACAGCGAGATGGAGGAGGTGATGGAGGCCAAGAAGAGCAGGACGAAGAAGATGATCGCCAGAAAATAGCCTCCGTGCATCTGTGCAAAGACATTGGGAAGGGTAAGGAAGACCAATTCAGGCCCTGAGGTGGGATTGATGCCGAAGGTGAAAACGGCCGGAAAGATGGCCAGCCCCGAAAGAATCGCCACCGTAATATCAGCCATGGCGACTGAGATGCCGATGCGCGCCATGTTTTCTGTCTTTTTAAGGTAGGAGCCGTAGGTAATCATGCAGCCCATACCCAAACTCAGCGAAAAGAAGGATTGTCCGAGAGCCTACATCGCGGTCTTCCATGTGATCTTTGAAAAATCGGGGTTCAGCAGAAATTGGATGCCTTCGCGGGCTCCGGAGAGACGCAGCGAGTTGATTGCCATGCCCAGTAGGAGCAGAAAGAGTAGTGGCATCATGATTTTGGTGTAGCGTTCGATTCCTTTCTCGACACCGGAGAGGATGATCCATGCGGAGGCTGCAATGAAGAGGAGTGTCCACAGAATGGGTCGCCATCCGCAGGCGATGAATTGATCGAAAGAGCTCCGCAGTTGTTCGGGGCTTTGGTCGTGGAACTGATTCATGAGAGCCTCTTTGAGGAACTCCAGTGCCCATCCGGCAATGATGCAGTAGAAGGCAAGAATCACAAAGGCAGATAAAATACCCATATACCCCACGCCCTGCCACCAAGTGCGAGGAGCGAGTTTGGAGAAGGCACGCATGGTGTTGCGATGGGTGCTACGTCCGATCGAAAATTCGCAGAGCATGATCGGGATAGAGATCAAAAGGCTGATGCCCAAATAGGTGAGGATGAAAGCAGCTCCTCCGTTCTCCCCCGCCACATAGGGGAACCGCCAGATGTTCCCCAATCCGATGACCGATCCGCCCACAGCGGCAATCGTACCAAATCTACTGCTGAATGAACCTCTTTTACCCATATTTGCCGTGTGTAGTTGTGTTGTCTTATGCGATGTTTTGAAACGGTTTCATTTCACGGGGAGAGCCTCCGGTGGTCGGTTCCTGTCCCGCTGTCCTGCTGTGAGGCAGTATACAAAAAAATCGCCACGAAGCGTTTTTTTGCAATAAAGTGATTCCAAAGAAGGATCGAGCCCTTCCCTTACGGTATATGCCTAATATATTGATATCTTGATTGCTAAAAATAGCGTGCTGCGCTTATTTTCGGACAACGACTGAAAATATGTACAAATTTACAAAAAACAATTCAGAAGCAGGAGTCTTATTCTAAGAAATCCTGTCGCGAGGGTGAATCTCTCCTTGAGAGTGGGTGGCTTAGGGAGGGAGCGAGGGGTTATGGAAGGGGATGAAGGAATACGGGAAAGCGCGGGGAAGAACCACAGGCTCTGAGGTTATTTTATTACCTTTGCATCCGATCGGAGGGTGTGAGGCGTCGCTTCTGTCGCGACAAAATCCCCACTCCGAGAAGGACGAGTCTCCACGGAGAGGCTCGACCCATGATTTTGAGAGAGGTTGGCATGAAAAGACTTGAACTACTGGCTCCGGCCAAAGATTTTGTGCACGGATGCGCAGCGATTGACTGCGGAGCCGACGCACTCTATGTGGGTGCGCCACGCTTCGGAGCTCGGGTGGATGCGGGGGTGAATCTGGAGGAGATCGGACGTCTGTGTGACTATGCGCATCGTTTTGAGGCGAGTGTCTATGTGACCCTGAATACGTTGATCTTTGAGGATGAACTGGCCGAGGCCGAGCGTATGGTGCATGACCTCTATCGGGTGGGAGCCGATGCCTTGATTATTCAAGATCCGGCATTTCTGCGGATGGATCTTCCGCCGATTGAACTCCATGCGTCGACCCAAATGTTCAATCTCGATCCTCAGGTGATTCGGTTTTGGAGCCGGATGGGCTTTACGCGCATCATCTTGGAGCGAGCCGCCACCTTGGAGGAGATTGCCACCATCTCGCGTGCGGTGCCCGATACCGAGATCGAGGTCTTTGTACATGGTGCCATTTGTGTGGCTTATAGTGGCCGATGCTACCTGAGTCGCTCGATGTCGTCGCGGAGTGGAAACCGTGGGGCGTGCATTCAGGCGTGCCGTATGCCCTATGATCTGGTGGATGAGCAGCATCGTGTGTTGCTCCAGGGCAAACATCTGCTCTCGGTGCGCGATCTGAATCTCACCCCGCGTCTGGATGCCTTGATTGAGGCCGGAGCCACCTCCTTCAAAATCGAAGGGCGGCTCAAGGATCTCAACTATGTGCGCAATGTGGTGGGGTGGTATCGTCGCCAGTTGGATCAATGGATCGCCTCTCACGGCGACGAGGGGTGTCGTACATCCGTGGGGGAGACCACCTTGGATTTCATACCCGATCCTCAGAAGAGCTTTTCCCGAGGGAGTACCTTATATTATATAGATGGAGTGCAGCAGGGCGTCGCGTCGTTCGATACCCCGAAGTCGTTGGGCGAACCGATAGGGCGCGTCGTGCGGGTGCAGGGTCGCTGTGTCGAGTACAAGAGTGCGTCGCGGTCGGAACTCTCGACGGGAGACGGCCTCTGTTTTTCGGACGGTCGCGGAGCGTGGGTCGGTACCGCGGTGCAGCGGGTCGAGGGCTTCCGCTTTTGGCCTAATCGGACCGAGGGTTTGCGCACTGGAACCGAACTCTATCGCAATTACGATCGTCGTTTTGTTGCGATGCTGGAACACTGTCGGGTGCGCCGTCAGATTCCGGTGGAGATGACGGTGGGTTGGAGCGAGGATCGACTCAGCGTGGAGGTGACCGATGGGGTGCATCGACTGACGCATCAACTGGAAGGGCCGTTTGATGCGGCCTTGGATCCCCGAAAGGCTTGGGAGAGCGTGGAGGCTCAACTACGCAAGAGCGGAGATACCCCCTATCGTGTGGTGAAGGTGCAGATGCAGAGATCAGAGGCTACGATGCCTTGGTTTGTACCGGCCTCTCGACTCAATGCGTTGCGTCGCGATCTGTTGGCTCAGTTCGACAGGGTGCGATCCGAGGCGGTGGGTCGGCGGGTGCGCCGTCCGGAGGAGCCGTCGCTGTGTTATCCGGAGACGAAACTCTCGGGTGCGGGCAATGTGGTGAACTCCAAAAGTGCACAATTCTATCGAGAGCATGGTGTGCAACAGATCG
>JAQUZZ010000210.1 GCA_028691095.1 Alistipes sp.
TGACCCCCATGTTGGAGGCCGGAGCCGATCAAATTGTCTTGGGCTGCACCCACTACCCCTTTCTGACCCCCGTGATGCACCGCATAATCGGTGATCGACAGGTGACCTTGGGGAATCCGGCCGCAGCCATTGAGCGGCAGGTGGATTATCTGTTGGAACGAGAGAATCTGCGTGCCGAGGCCACTCATTCACCCCAATATGACTTTATGACGAGTGCGGACGAGGCCTATCGTCAACGTTTGATTGCGAAGAGCCTGTTGGTGCGTGCGCACAATTTCGGGGTCTAACAACCCAAGCGTAAGTTGCAAGGAGCATTCCGTGTTATGATATAAAAAATACCTCAAACCCGCTTCTCCCCCAGACTGTTGAGGAGGGAGCTGGTGGGGGTTATCGAAAAATAGCGCTTTTTATCGAATATGGCAGGAACAAAAAATACGGCGAAACCCTCGCCTTCTGGGGCTAAACAGCCGAAGCCGGCTGCGCCCAAGGGAATGAGCGACACCCAACGGTGGATCTACGGATTCGCCCTGTTGTTCTTTTCGCTCTTTTTGGCAATGGCGGTGTTGTCGTTTTTCCTATACTGGCGCGAAGATCAGAATATTGCGCTCTGGAGTCACATCTTCACCTCGGAGGATCAGAAGGTCTTGAATTGGGGCGGCAAGTTGGGAGCCGTGCTGGCCAATATGCTTGTGGGGGAGTGGTTCGGATTGTTCGGACTCTGCATTCCGGTTATTCTGGTGATCTTCTCGTTGCGCATCATGCGCTATCGACCCCCGATGTTGCGTAAGTCGGTGCGACTGAGCTTGATGTTGATGATCCTCGGTTCGCTGACGCTGGGCTATCTCTTTGGGGATGCTTGGGGTGTTTTCGGAACCGGACTGGGAGGCGCGCAGGGAATTATGGTGGCACGTTGGCTGACCTCTGTATTGGGACTCTTCGGAGCCGGACTGTTGTTGCTGTTGGCCATCATTCTCTATGCCATTTATATCAATCGGAATACAATCTCGGTACTCACCCGAATGGGGAAGGGGATCGTCGATAATGGAAAACGTGTAGGCGAAGTTGTGGGGGCTAAGGCGGCCGATATTTTATCGAGCCATGAGTCGGACGACCCCCAACAGGAGCAAGCCACACCCCCTCGTGCGGAGGAGCAGCCGACGCGTGCGGCACGGGTGGGGCAGGAGCCTGTCGCTGCGCGAAACGGAGGAGGACATGGAAAAGTCGCTCCGGAAACGGAGGATGACCCTTTTATTGTGCGTGGTGGCGAGCAGACCCCGCTCTCGCCCGGGGAGTTGATTGATGACAATGGTTTTACGGTGGTCGATCGTTCGGGGAATCCCTCCTTTGGACGGAGCGAAACACCGACTGCTGCTTCAGAGCCTCCGCGTCGTGCGGGGCGTGTAGCGGTGGATGACGACGGCTTTATGGTGACCGATCTGAATCAGCCTGCCCCCGTGGAGCAAGCTCATGACGAGAATGGTTTTGTCATCCAATATGCCCGAGGTGACGATTCGGAGCCGGTGCGTCCGACCCCGCCCGCTCCAAAGAGTGGGATGCCGATGCGTGATGCGTCGGATTCGCCCTTCTTCGATGCGACGCAGGCTGCGGTTTCGTCCCAGGCTGCGGCTTCCTTCGGGGCACCTTCCAATCCTTTATCGGGAGCCACACCAGTCTCCTCAGTGCCTCACGAGATGCCGAATCCGAATCCGACTCCGACCCCGAATGCGCGGGTGATTAACGATCAGTATGCCGCGCGTTTCACCTCCCCGACTCTGCCGTCGGAGATGGAGGAGGGGGCGCCTTCGGATCGGATGGCCGAATCGGGAGAGATGCCCGATCGAGAGGATCTCTTGGTGGATGAGGGCGTCGCGTCGCAGCTCCTGCCGGAGCTCTCGGCTCACCCCTTTATGACTCACCCTTCCGATTCCGACCACCCGTTTGTGGCGGCCGTGCCGGGTGGATCGACCCTTCAGACCAGCGACGAGATCATGGTGGAACACCTCCCGCAGGACGAGAGTGTGGAGACGGATCAGATCGAGAATACGCTCTATGACCCGACGCTGGATTTGTCGGCATATCAACGTC
Organism: Alistipes sp.; assembly: GCA_028691095.1. Taxonomy (GTDB): domain Bacteria; phylum Bacteroidota; class Bacteroidia; order Bacteroidales; family Rikenellaceae; genus Alistipes_A. Next base: position 2,086 of record JAQUZZ010000210.1, read on the forward strand.
CCCCTGTGGAGCTGCTTGAGGATCATAGTGTGGCGGTGAGTGTGACCAGTGAGGAGATTGTTGAGAATAAAAACCGAATCAAGGAGACCTTGGAAAACTTCGGCATCAAGATCGACAAAATCAAAGCCACGGTAGGGCCTACCGTGACCCTCTATGAGATTGTGCAGGCTCCGGGCGTGCGCATCTCGAAGATCAAAAACCTCGAAGACGACATCGCGCAAAGTCTTTCGGCTTTGGGAATCCGTATCATTGCTCCGATTCCGGGGAAAGGCACGATCGGCATTGAGGTGCCCAACAAAGACAAGCAGATCGTGTCGATGTACTCGATCATTAAGTCGGTGAAGTTCCAGGAGTCGACCTATGATATTCCGGTGGTGTTGGGCAAAACGATTCAGGACGAAACCTTCGTCATTGATCTGGCCAAAATGCCACACTTGTTGGTGGCTGGAGCTACGGGGCAAGGTAAGTCTGTGGGACTCAACGCAATCATCACCTCCTTGCTCTACAAGAAACACCCCTCGGAGTTGAAATTGGTGCTGGTGGATCCCAAAAAGGTGGAGCTGACCCTCTACTCCAAACTCGAACACCACTTTCTGGCGAAGATGGCGGGCGAAGAGGAGGCGATCATCACCGATACCCACAAGGTGGTTTATACGCTCAACTCGCTCTGCATCGAGATGGACGCACGCTATAATCTCTTGCGTGCCGCCGAGGTGCGGAAGATCACGGAGTACAACGATAAGTTCATTCACCGCAAGCTCAATCCGCAAAAGGGGCATCGTTTCCTCCCCTATATCGTGGTGATTATTGATGAGTTTGCCGATCTGATTATGACGGCCGGACGCGAGATCGAGACCCCCATCGCCCGTATTGCGCAGTTGGCGCGTGCCGTGGGCATCCATTTGGTGATTGCCACACAGCGTCCGACGACCAACATCATTACGGGGGTCATCAAGGCCAACTTCCCGGCCCGCATCGCCTTTCGTGTCACCTCGATGGTCGATTCCCGAACGATTATCGACCAGCCGGGAGCCAATCAGTTGATTGGTCGGGGCGATATGCTGGTCTCGACGGGGAGTGATTTGATTCGGGTGCAGTGTGCCTTTGTCGATACACCGGAGATCGAGCGGATCACCGAGTTTATCTCCAATCAACGCGGATATATCGGAGCCTATGAGCTGCCGGAGTATACGCCGGAGGGGAGCGATGCGCAGGGCGTGGTCAAACCGAATGACCTCTCGCAGTTGGATGCCATGTTCGAGGATGTGGCGCGTTTTGTGGTGCAGAATCAGCAGGGTTCGACCTCCTCGATCCAGCGTCGTTTCTCGATCGGCTACAACCGTGCCGGACGCGTGATGGATCAACTGGAGATGGCCGGTGTCGTCGGGAAGGCCGAGGGTAGTAAGCCACGCGAAGTGTTGCTGCAAGATATGATGTCGTTGGAGCATGTGCTTCGTTCGTTGGATGGCTTGTAGCGGGGAGCGAAGTATTGAAAAGGGGGATTGAAAAGAGG
>JAQUZZ010000002.1 GCA_028691095.1 Alistipes sp.
TTCTTGTTCTCCCGTGTGCTTTTCCCGACCTCTTCCAGTCCCTGCCCCGACCTCTTCCCTCCCTTCCCCTCCCTCTCCCGACCTCTTCCCTCCTCTTCCCTCCCCTCCCCTTCACTTCACTTCCTGCCATCACCCGCACCCCACGCCTGCTCAGCGAACGCTCAGAGATAAGATTCTCTTGCCCCACAATCTTCTCGAAACCGATCCACAATGCACAAAAACGATTCCCTCAAGCCAAGATTCATTCGACCCCAACATCACAGCTCTCGGGAGCGAAAACACAAAAGAGGTTCTCTCGAATCGAGAGAACCTCTTTGTAGGTAAGATATGAGCAACTACTCTGCAGACTCGTATCCGGGATTCTGCCAATCCAGACCCGTCAACTTATACATCTTCGTTACCTCGCTGAAGGGCAGCGGCGACAACAGATACTTGCTATCCGCATTGGTACGTGTACTAACCGTGAAACGAGTGTAAGTAAAGGTACCCTCATCGGTCTTCTTCGCACGCATTCCGGTCACAATCTGCGCTTGATCCAAGGCTTTCCAACGACGAATATCGTTGTAACGCAACTCTTCAAAGGCAAACTCTACACGACGCTCGTTGCGGACACGAGGACGGAAAGTCTCGGCATCGGTCGTATACTTATCCCGAACACCCGGCATACCTGCACGTGCACGCACGGCATTCACTGCATCCACCGCTGACATAGCCGGTTGACCTGCATAGCCTTCAACCGTAGTAGTAGGACCTACTGCTTCATTGGCGGCCTCAGCAAAGTTCAAGTAAAGTTCAGCCAAACGATAAGTACGCAAGGAACCATCAGCCGGTTTCTCATAGGTAGAGGTGTGCTTGTTGAACTTACGCAGATAATAACCCGTTCTTGTATACTGCGTCAAGTTTGAAGAAATCGCACAAGAGCTATCTTTGGGTGCATTATCGTAAATCTTCACCAACTCCTCATCATCATCCCAATGGCGTAAGGCACCATTGAAATAGATTGAGCCATAGAAACGAGGATCACGATTTTCGTAAGGATGCTGATCGCTGTATCCCGCATCTGTATTGAATTTAGGACGCAAGTGAGAATCTCCATAGTCCGAGTACTTCTCAATGATGGGCCAACCATCCGCCGTCTCATAAGAATCGACTAACTCCTGCGAAGGACAGAATCCAGCAGAGGTCTGTTTCTCGTTGGTGGGAAGACCATAAGTCTGCCATACATTCAAGCCAGAACCATTTAATTGATAAATGGTCTCTTTATCCGTAGCACGACTATAATCATAACTGGTCAAGAAGAAGTAGTCATACGCATTGTAACTATCCGTCTTGATCAACGGCAAACGTGTAGAGAGTGCGTAGTCATGAGAAAGACATTGATCCAAAGCCTCTTTGGTAATCTTTGCCACCTCAGCCCAAGTGTAAGGATTTCCCTCTTCCTCGGCATAAAGCGGACTTGCCACCAACAGCGCAGCCTGAGAACGAATCATGTAGGCAAATGCACGGTGCATAATGTGTGCGTAGTTCGATCCAAGCACCCAACGGAAACCTTTGGCATCATAAGACATCGACTCGGCTCCCGCAGCGGCCAAAGCCTCCTCGGTGTCTTTTAAGATTTGCTGAACAACCTGCCAAACCGGAGTTCTACGATCTTTGCTGTAATCGTGATCATAACCATAAGGTTCGGTAATCAAAGGCACAGGACCATAATCCTGAATCAGTCGAAGGTAATAGAAGGCACGAAGACACTTTGCCTGAGCCATCCAAGCCTCTTTCTCTTCGGGTTGGGCAAATGCCGTAGCCGAAGGCAAAGACTGGATAAACACATTGCAATAACGAATTCCTGCATAGTAGGTAGACCAATAGAATCCGAAAATCCAATTGGAGGCACCCACCTCTCCTTTGTACCATTTAGAGGCACCAGAGGAGGTCACATTATCCCATACACTCTGGGCATCATCTGTATAAGCCGAGCTCTGCTCAAAACTGGTCGAAGGCATATAGCCATAACACTTATTCAGATAACCCATGGTACGATTTCGATCGGCGAAGATGCTGGCATAGTCGATACGACCATCATCAGGCAGATCCAAGGCATCCTTGCAGGAACTCAACCCTCCTGCAAAGAGGACTGTAAAAAGTAGATAGATATATTTTTTCATACTGGTAATTTTTACACGTTAAATGAACTCGAGTAACATTGGTTAGAAAAGTACACTAACGCCAATATTGTAAACACGGTATGCCGGAACAGAGTACAATCCGCCACTCTCAGGATTGATGTCTTTATTCTTCATACGCGACCAAGTTACCAAGTTCTGCCCACTCAGAGAGAAACGGATCTTTTCAGCCGAGATGACGCGCGAAGTTTTCAGCGGCAAAGTATAAGCGATCTCCACATTCTTCAAACGAAGGAATGCTGCATCGTTCAGATAGTAATCATTTTGAACCTGATCACTCGAAACCGAATTCAAAGAGAGCGCAGGAGCCGTGATTTTCTTGCCAGCAGCATAGCGTTCTGCCGTCCATGCATTCTCTAACAAGCAGTTGTAGACACCATTGTACTCACGACCCGAATTCATATAGATACCGGTAGTACGGCCCACACCCTGGAACATAATATTGAATTCCAAAGCCTTATAGGTAAAGCCTGCATTGAATGCGTAGTAGATCTCAGGCAGTGCACCATAACCCAGTGGTGCATAGTCCTTCTCGTCAATGATGTAGTCACCATTCAAGTCCTGATAGATCACATCACCCAAACGCGGAGCGCTCATATTCAACCCATAGGTACACTGGTAGTTATCCAACTCCTCCTGAGTATTGAACAAGCCATTGCCGTTGCTCCAGTCCGTTTTCAGACCCCATGACATTCCGATAGGGAAGCCTTCGCTGTGGTTACGGTATGCATAGCTCTCACCCAATCTCGCCTCATCCTCATAGAGGATCTTGTTGCGAGCGAAGCTGACCCAAGTTCCTACATTGAAACTCCAGTCTGCATTGAAACGTTTGTAATAAGAGGCCGACAGATCGTAACCTTTATTTTCATACGTACCAACCTGAGTACCGGGGTAGTTTGACGTAGGAATACCCTGATAGGAAGGAATGACCGAAGTGGCAGAGATCAAGCGGTTATCCATCCGTTCTTTGAAATAATCAAACGAGAAGGAGAAACCGTTGAACAAGCCCAAGTCAATTCCGTAGTTTTGTTTGAGCATGAACTCAGCCTGCAACAGCGAGTATCCTTTCTTACCCTCACTGGTAGTGTAGGCCAACACCGTAACGACACCGCCGTAGCTGAACGTATTGTTGTCCAAGTAACCGTGACGACCATTCGACAACTCATCATCAGCCACACGACCATAAGAAGCGCGAAGTTTGAAGTTGGTCAACCATTTTACGTTATCCATAAAATGCTCGTTGGCCAAGTTCCATGCACCGGAGATAGACGGTGTGGAGACCCAACGATGTTCGGGTGCAAACTGCTCGGTAGCAGAGTAACCCACATCTACTTTTACAAAGTAACGATTGTCATAACCATAAGCTGCTTGGAATCCACTCAACGCCGTGTTGAAAGGCAGAATGTTGTTCGAGCTCATATCGGCCGTCGACATATTCTGGAAGTAGAAGAAGCCGGTTGCCTGCACGCTATGTTTGCCAAAGGTGCGCTGATAATCCAAGTAAGCACGATAATCCAAGTGATAGTACGAACCACTACCCTTGCTGTAAGAGAGCTCTGTATCCTTCGAACTACCTACGGTTTCGAATTCCAATACCGTCGGGTCATTGGTTCTTTTTACATACTGATAGCTCTGCGATGTATACAACGTACCCACACCATAGGTTTGGTAAGCGATATAAGCCCCTAAGTTCAAGCCTTTGGTTACAAAATCCAAATCCAAATCCAAACCGAACTGTGAGTTGATATTCACAATCGTCGATTTGTGATAACCCGAACGGTTCAAATCACCATAGATAGATTCAGTGAATTTCTCATCGATAATAGGAAGGCCACCCTTATCGGTTACATTACCTTCATCATCATAGAGCGTCGGAGTCACAGGGCCGTAGATATTGGCCGGACGATACCACAACTGCGAGTACAAACTGGAGAACGATCCACCATTGGGCTCACGATCGCGGCGAATGGTTCCGCTCAAACGCAAGTAGGCGCTCAGGTACTTATTGACCTTCATGTCCACATTGGAACGATAGTTGAACCAGTTGGTATTGAAGCTTGATTTGTAACGATCATTGGTCGTCTTAAACTGATTGCCTTGGTGCATGAAGTTTACGTAAGTATAATAGGTAAACTTATCCGAACCTCCCGAGATGTCAATGTTTGCACGCGACATGGTGGAAAGTTGTTTGAAGAATATATCTTTCCAGTTGTTGTCGGGATAGAAGTCACGATCCTCGCCGGAGAGATATTTGGCGATCTCAGGAGCCGAGTATTGCGAAGTCTTACCTACGTTGTGGTTGTCGTTGTAGGCAGCCTCATTGCGGAATGTAGCATACTCCCAAGAGTGATAGAAACGCGGGGAGACCGTCGGTTGTTGAATCGACTGATTGTAGGATACATTGATGTTCACCGGGCCTTTCACGCCTCGTTTGGTGGTAATCACCAAGACGCCACGGTTACCCTTGACACCATACATAGCCTGCGTAGAGGCATCTTTCAACAAAGTGATAGATTCGATCTCTTTTGCAGTCAAGTAGTTGAAAGTCTCATTGGCCAAGTAAGTAGAGAATACCCCATCAATGATTACCAAGGGAGATTCGTAGGGACTCTGAGGATTGGAGGCACCACGGATCATCATCTGCACCGACTCGTTACCCGGTTGGTTGCTGTTCTGCCACATCATCAAGTTTGTTGCAAAACCGTTCATTGCAGGAGCAAAGGTTGCTACCGGTGCAGATTCGAAGGATTTGCCCTTAATGACATTCACAGCACCAGACACATCGCCCAGACGTTGTTTCGAAAAACCCATCTCAACGATTTCATCGCTATGATGTGCATCAAACTTCATCTTTGCATCTACGACCTCTTCGCCGATGATGGATTCAGCCTGATTTTTATAGCCCGGGGTGGAGAAGACAACAGACTCGCTGCCGTCGTTCACCGTCAGAATGTAGTTACCCTCAATGTCCGTCGAGGTTCCATTCTTCCCGTTTGCCGAGTTCACCACTACACCATACAGTGCCTTCCCATACTCGTCGGTTACAACACCCTTGATCGTTGACACGGCGGCAGTCTGGGCACTGATTTTTGCCCCAAACGTGCCAAACAACAAGCACGCGAGCAACAGTGTGATTTTGATATTTACATTATGTCTCATATTATTCATCATTTAAACATTTAAATAACCCGTAAAGACTACCATCCGGGGTTCTGCCATGTATGACCGGACAGCGTTTCCAAGCGGTTCTGATCGCTCAACGGAATAGGTACCCACAGCCATTTATTCGTGTAACAACGACGAGGTGTCTGACGAATCGCTTTACGTGTATAGGTATAGATTGGTTTACCCTCTTTGTCGTCACCCAACCAAGAGATCTCCATTGCGGTAACCCACTCGTACTGCGACATATCTCCGTCAGGACGCTGCCAACGACGCATATCCAACAGTCGAAGCTCCTCGGCTGCAAACTCTACACGACGTTCGTGTTTTACATAGAGTTTGGCCTCGTCTTGCGACGGACTCAACGGAAGAGCCGGCATACCCACACGGTCACGTACTTCGTTGACCAAGGACATCGCCTCCTCTACATGGTTTGCATTGGCGGCACACTCTGCGGTGTTCAGGATGATCTCGGCGAAACGATAGATTTTACCGCCTGCACCTTCGTCCCCTGCATTCTCACCAGACTCCAAACTCAAGTATTTGTTCATGTAATATCCCGTACGCGTTCTTTGACGACGAGATGCATGAATACCGGTGTACTCATCCTCCTTGTTGGTCCAAATGGTTTTGGTACGAATGGCATTACCTGCATAACGCACACCCGAACGACCATCGATCTCCTCATTCTTCCAGAAGGCGGTACGGATACACTCGTTGTAAGTCACCGTAGCATAGAAACGAGGATCACGATCTACATAAGGTTTATTAGGATTGTAAACCGGGTTCTCGGGATTGTAGTTCGGTTGCAAGTGAGTGTGATCCAAATAAGGATCCTGCAAATCTACGACAGGGTAACTTGCGATTGCCTCGTTGCTGTTGTAAACCACATTCTCATACTGATCCACCAACTCTTGGCTCGGACACAGACCGCACTTGTAGTAGCCCTGGAATCCGATACCGCAAACGTTCCAAATAGCCCCATAAGAACCGCGCTCCCAAATGGACTCTTTGTCACGCGGGTTCGAGTTGTAATCTCGCGTATTACAGAAGTAATAGTGGTAATTCGCAGCACCCGTAGCACCTTTGGCCCATTTAACCTGGCCGCGGGTTCCGAACACATCGTGAGAGTTCGTTCCGGTCATCTGAAAGAGTTCGTAGTTATTGGCTCTCAACTCCTCCAATGCCTCGCGGTTGACCTGATAAGCCTCTTCCCATGTCATGGCATCGGTCTGATTGGTTGCACACAACGGACTGGCCAGCAAAGTTGCTACACGCGATTTGATAGCCCAAGCCAAGCCTTTCGTTACACGCGAACTCTCGGATCCTGAAGTGGCACGCCAAGGAAGTTGTTCCTCCATCAATGCCGTATCGCAATCGGCCATGATAAAGTCACCGATCTGACGAAACGAAGACTTCACAGCATATTGATGAAAATCGTCATAGTGGTCGGTTACCTTTGTAATAATAGGTACCATCTCACCATAGAAGTAGAAGAGTTCGGCATAGTAGTAAGCACGAAGCAAATGAGCCTCAGACATCCAACGTGCACGGTCGGTCTCGCTATTCACCGTTGCACCCGGGAGACGAGCGATCATCATGTTGCAACGACGGATACCTTCCCAAAGACTTCCCCAATCGACGTTACCTCGCCAAGGGTGACTTCCTGAAGTACCCACACCATTATAAGACTGTGCGGCGCCCAATCCAGTTTCCACCTCAGCATCGGCATCCCATGCGTCATCCGAAGCTCCTACCGGGATATTGGTCGTAAAGTACCAGTCGACAATACAACGGTTCTCAATCCGCGCATAACAAGTATTGAGGTAGGCCCCGACCTTGTCATGATCTTTCCATACATCCTCCATGTCGATGTTGCCGCTGGGTGCCATATCCAAGGCATCCGAGCATGCTCCCAAGGCCAGAACCGATGTAACGGCAGATAAAATGAAATATTTTATTTTCATAATGTAAGTTTTAATCGTTTAGAAGGTTACACTGAATCCGACATTGTAGGTCTTGGCAATAGGATAGCCGATCTGATCCGACTGCTCCGGGTCAGTATTGCTATTTCTCAAACGATCCCACGTACAGATATTATCGCCTCGAACATAAACTCTCAGACGATTGATGCCGATGGCACGCAGTGCACTGGACGGTAAGGTGTAACCCAACTCAAGAGCCTTCAGACGAATGAACGCACGGTCCATGATAAAGAAGTCATTTCGCTGCTTGCTACAAGTCTCACCCGTGGACAATCGAGGATAGGTAATCTTCTGTCCTGCCGCATAACGCTCTGCGGTCCATGCCGTTTTGTGATATTCAAAGAAGGTTCCTTGATACACATTCTCCCAAACTCCTTGTGAAGAGTAGTAACCTGAGTATTTACCCATACCTTGGAAGAAGATCGTAAAGTCAAACCATTTATAGTTTACACTGGCTTGGAAACCATAGGATACACGAGGAATGGTGGTAAAGCCGATGGGCACTTGATCCTTCTCATCCAAGATACCGTCACCATTCTGATCGATGTACTTAAAGTCACCCAACTGAGGTTTCGTAGACAAGTTATAAGTAATACCATTATGTTCTACTCCATCTTCGTCTACATAACCCTCGGTGTATTTATCCAACTCCTCTTGGCTGTTGAAGTAACCATTACCATTGCTCCAGTCAATCTTGTAACCCCATTGTTGGTTCAGCGATTGACCTGTGGTACGATAACGATAAACATATCCTTCAGAGTAAGGAACCTCATCCCAATACTTCACTTTGTTGTGGTTGTAACTGAAGTTACCTTTCAACGAGAGGAAGAGGTCTTTGTTGATTGATTTATTGTAAGCGAGCTCAATCTCATAACCCGAGTTATCAACAATACCCAAGTTCAAGATAGGCCAAGAATCCACACCGGCAAACTGAGGAGCCATACCCGGCGATTTCAGAATCTTCGAACGTTGCTCACGGTAGTAATCCACCGTCAACGACCAATCGGAGAAGAACTGCATATCAATACCGTAGTTCTGTTTCTTAGCAACCTCCCACTGCAAGGTCTTGTTACCCGGACGACCTTGGCTGATCGATCCGTAACCACCGATACCGCCACCTGCATAATAATAATATTGGTCGATGTAAAGGAAACGACCCACGTTACGGGCGTCGTTACCTACTTTACCGTAAGATACACGGAGTTTCAAGTTGGTCAAAACTTTGTTCCCTTTCAAGAATTTCTCATTGGAGATCACCCAACCGGCAGACAAGGCAGGGAAGAAACCGAAACGGTTGGCCGGAGCGAACTGCTCAGAACCGTTGTAACCCATATTGGCCTCAAAGAAGTAACGGTTGTCATAGCCATAAGAGAGACGGGCTGCCAAGCTGACCACATTGTAAGGAATCTCACCGCCTGTGGTCTCCCACATATCGCGCTGACCCAAAACCATCGCACCAACGTCGTGTTTTCCGAACGTACGGCTATAGTTTACAGATCCCTGCAAGTTGACGTTGTAACGGGTTGATCCGCTCTTCGAGAGGCTGATGGTTCCATTCAACTCACGGTCAGCTGCGAAGTAGATCTTATCGTTGTCCTCATCCACGGTCGTTGCGAAGGTCATCTCCGAGATATCCCCCTGCATCACGGTGGTTGACACAGCATCGAAAGATGCCATACCTTTCAAAGACAAACCCTTGGTGATGAAATCCAGAGACCACTCAGCACCCAAAGAAGCATTCAGATTGGAACGCATCTCCTCACGATAACCACGACGGTTAACGGACTCATACGGTGAACGGTCGGCCTCAACCGGACGAATCACACGGTCGGGAACTACATCAAAACCCAACGAAGCATCAGGAGTCAACGGGCCGACGGTCATAGGTTTCATACCCAAAGTACAGTGCAACAAGTCACGGATCATCCAATTTCGGTCACCTCCGTAAGTGGAAGCATTCGGCTGTCCTACCTTTTCTATATAGGAACCCAAGTTCAAGAAGGCTTTGAGGTTCTTCGTGACATGGTAGTCCAAGTTAGAACGGAAGCTGTAACGCGTCATCTTCGCCTGCGGGTCGTAACCCAATTTACTCTTAGGCTCGGTGTGAAGGTTACCACCCTGGAACAGATAACCGGCATTCACGAAGTACTGCAATTTCTCAGTACCACCGGTGATGTTGATATTCACACGACTCTGAGGAGAGCTCTTCTTGAAGATCTCACGATACCAGTCATGGTTGGGATACATATAATGTCTTTGCGCAGCCTTCATTGCATAATCCGGATCGCTCGGGTTCAAACCCATCAACGGATTCAAAGAACGAGAGATCATCTTTCCAGAGTACTCCTCGTTCATACCGTCGTTACGGTTGGCCTCATTACGCAAAGTCATGAACTCCCAAGAGTTTACACGCTCAGGCTCGTAGGTAAACTGCTGCCAAGACTGGTCGAACGTAACGTTCAACTCGGTCTGACCCACAGAACCACGTTTGGTCGTGATCAAGATCACACCATTCGCACCACGCACACCATATACAGCGGTAGCGGAGGCATCCTTCAATACAGATACCGTTGCAACCTCGTTGGCATCCAACGTACGGATGTTATCACGAGGCACACCATCAATAAGGATCAGCGGGTTCTGACCGTTCACCGAAGATACACCACGCAAATACATGGTAGCATCATCGTAACCAGGCTGAGAACCACCACTCTGCAACGAAGTCAAACCAGCCAAACGACCAGCCAAGGCATTCGCCAAACTCGGGGCTGAACTCTGACGCAACTCCTTGCTCGTAACCGTAGATACGGCCGCGGTCACAGAGACTTTCTTCTGTGTACCGTAGGCAACCACCACAGCCTCTTCAAGTTGTTGAGCATCATCACTTTCAAGCACAACCTTCAGCGATGTCTTGTTGCCCACGTTCACTTTGCGACTTTTATACCCCAAACAGCTGACTGTCAGGGTTGCGTTACCCGGAACATTCAACGAGAACTTACCGTTCACGTCTGTAGATGTTCCCACTGTGGCACTGGCAATTACCGTCGCACCGATCACAGGCTCACCTTCCTGATCTTCAACGACTCCGGCAACTGTTATCGTGCCGCCTTGTAGCGACTCGGCCACCTCCGATAGGCTCTCTCCGTTGGAGAAGGCCAAGTATGGAACTGCCGACAATAAAACCACCAGGCTCAGCACTTTAGCACCGACCAGATTGTGACCTATCGCCGACATCCATGTCTTGAAGTAAAGTAATGTTTTGTTCATAGATAAAAATTTAGGTTTAATTTTTCTGTTTCATCTAATTTTCCCCGCGTATTTTTATAGAAAATTCCGATAGCACGAAATTCTACAAATATTAGCTAATAATAGACTTATTTGTTTCATTTTTTTTCGCATACTGGTCATTCTTGCGTCTGAGGCCTATTTCTCTTTACTAAAACCGGAGGATTCGTTTTTACGTAAAAATCTATAAAACAGAATATTGACAAGATTAAAAATCAAAAATGAAACAAAATCGAAAAAAATCGAAAAGAATAATTAGATTTGTACAACCAGAACATGAAACAACCGATCACATAACTATGAAGACGAAGCATTTTATTCTATTTCTTTGGATAATTATAGAAACATCCAGCCTAAACACGCTATTTGCTCAACAGAATTTTCATTTCTCACCCCGAATTTCCAACCTCCAGATCCGGGACATTTGTCAAGACTCTTTAGGCTATTTATGGATTGCCACCGCACGAGGCGTGAATCGCTACAACGGGTATGAGTACGCCCAACTTCTTAGAGACGAATCAAATAAAGGAAATTCCATTCAATCGAATCGAATCAACAAACTACACATCGATCGCAAAAACAACCTTTGGATTGCCACCACCCAAGGTCTCAGTCGATACGATCTCTCGCGAGGCATCACCACACCTTATAAGATAGAGGATCGGCAAGAGGAGTATTTTGTTACGGACATCACTGAAGATCAGCAAGGAAACATTTGGGTCTCCACCTATAACGATGGCATTTTGAAATGGGACGCCCAGCAGCAGCAATTGTCATATCACTCCATACCCTTCGCCTCCGCCATACCCCAACGTGCCCAGACCTTATATATAGATCAAGAACAAAATCTATGGATTGGATATTCAAATGGATCAGCCATAGGGTGTTATAATCTAAAGAACAAATCGGCCGAGCTATTTTCGCTTCCGAACTACATCGAGATCAATTGCATGGTCAAATTCCACAAAGATCAATTATGGTTAGGTACGGATCAGGGAATTTTAGCGTACGACCTCCAATCTCACCGTATCATCTCACTCCCTGAAGTATTACAGAAAAAAACGCCTCTGTCGAGCGTAAAAATAAACGATATATACATGATTGATAGTTCAAACTATATTATAACCTCAACCTTTCATGCATATAAATATTCGGTGGTTTCCGACGTCGTAACAAACCTATCGGTTCAGCAGGGTCTGGATCAACAAAATAATGACATCATTTGTGCCCTCAAAGATCGACAAGGAAATATCTGGTTGGGGACGTTTGAGCAAGGGATTCTCAAGATCAACTCCACCCAACGAACCTTCAATACCCCATCGGCAGCGATCACCTCTCTAAATAGCGAGGCGATCACGGCCTGCTGTTCGGACACACGATTTCATCGTTTGTGGTTTGGGTCGAAATACAGCGGCCTCTATATTCGCAATGCCAACGGGACGATTCGTCATCTCGACCACACCAACCACCCCGCGTTGGGCTCCATTGAGCGAGCTCAGGTTCGGGCTCTGTTCTGCGATGCGCAAGATCGCATCTGGATTGGCATCGGACGAACGCTCATTGTCGGGAAACTCACCGAAAGCGGTTTTACCGAGCTGGTCACACTGAAGAACTTCAGTCCCGTGTCGGCCATTAATCAGGATTATGCCGGCAACGTGTGGGTCGGAAGCTACGCAGGTCTCTACTTCTTCGGGCGCAAAATTACGGATCCCCCCACGCAGATTACGCGCAAGGGCCCTGTAACAGCGATTCTCCCCGAACGCAACAATCAGCTGATTTATGCCGAATACGGGCAAAATATCTTTATCACGGAGAATAAGACGTTTGAATCCAAACCGCTGATCCCCGAGCAACTCATGACCGACACCCTCTCGTTGAACGCCTGTGTCGATCTGTGGCGTACCAAGGATGGGAATCTCTGGATCGGAAGTTACACCAAGGGGCTGTTGCGCTACGACCCGATCAATCGAAAATTTACACAATACCTTCAAAATCAAGGACTCCCAAGCAATGACGTTTTGGCAATCCTTGAAGATCAAAACGGAATGCTCTGGATGAGCACCTCCAACGGCATTGCGCGCTTCGACCCGAAGAGCGAACAATTCCGCAATTTCAATGAGACCGACGGCCTGATCAATACCCAGTTTTTTGAGAAGTCCATTGGCGCGGACGAGGAGGGAACGCTCTACATCGGAGGAAATGCAGGCGTGGAGTGTTTTCAGCCCAACAACATCCGCCCCAACAGCTTCCACCCCTTAGGCATTCTGGAGGATATTAAAGTGATGAACCGCAGCGTATTGTCAGATCCAAAAAATCCGCAACCCGACGCCATTCCCTACGCACAGCGCATCACGCTACTCCATCGACAGAACTCCTTCAGCATCGACTACACGGGCATCGACTACAACGACGCTGACAAATTGCGCTACTCCTATAAATTAGATGGGTACGACAAGGAGTGGATCGAGGCAGGAAGCAACAAGAAAGCCTCCTACGCCAACCTCCCCGCCGGAGAGTACCGTTTCCGACTACGGGTGCAGAACGGCGATGGAGTATGGAGCCCCGAGAGCGCACTCGACATCACGGTCAAACCCTCGCCTTGGCAGACCCTCTGGGCCTATCTGATCTATTGCGGATTGATCGTTGCGGCCATCTATTTCGGAACCCGCTTCTATATCCGGATCCAGTATGACCGCAAGGCACGGGAGCTGGCCGAACAACAGCACGCACACGATCTGGCCGTAAATCAACAGAAAATTGACTTCTACGGCAATATTTCGCATGAATTGCGTACGCCACTTACACTGATCAACGGCAACATCGAACTCTTGGCGCAGTCGACCAAAACGGGAAGCAGTGAGCAAAAATTGATCTCGATGCTCTCTTACAACTCGAATAGACTGCTGCGACTGCTCAATCAGCTCCTGGATCTAAGCCGTATGGGACACGACTCCATTCCGCTGCAAGTGACCCTGACCGATATTGTACCCATCATTCGCAACGTAGCCAACTCTTTCCGTTTCAATGCACAGAGTCGGGAGATCGACTACTCGCTTCACTTGGAACAAGATCCGTTGCGCATCTACACCGATGAGGATGTTTTGGAAAAAATCCTTACCAACCTGATCTCCAATGCTATCAAGTACACCCCCCGTCACGGTCGCATCACCATCGAGGTTATGTCGCTGCACGGCCCCTTGGCTGCCAAAGCCTATGGCGACCTGCTAACACCGACGTTTGAGTATATGGAGTTCCGGATCACCAACAGCGGCCGCATCTTAGACCCCGAACAACTGAAACACATGTTCGAGCGTTTCGGACGGCTCGAAGAGGAGCAGATTCACGGCACAGGCATCGGGTTGCACTACACCCGAACCTTGGTTCTACGGCAGCACGGAGCCATTCGAGCCACCTCCTCCTCGATTGAGGGAGGGGTTACGATGAGCTTCGTCATCCCCACGGAGCAACGTGCCTTTGCCCCCCAAGAGTTGGTCAACCGAGAAGAGATTCAGGACGAACAGATCTACGTCTCGGCCGATATTCCACCCATGAATTTTGAGAATCCCGATACGCCGGTGGTTCAACTGCCCACACAAAAGGAGAGCACGATCTTGGTGGTGGAGGATGATCCTCAGATCCACACGCTGCTCAACAATATGTTACGGAACCAATACAACATTCTGCACGCCTACAACGGTCGCGAAGGATTCGATATGCTCCGCGAGAAGATGCCCGAAATGGTGATCAGTGATATTCGGATGCCCGAAATGGACGGCATCGTGTTGTGCAAATCCATCAAGTCCGATCCGCAGCTGAGCCACATCGCGGTGATCCTGCTGACGGCCAAGACCCGCATTGAGGAGCGCATCGAGGGGTACAACTGCGGTGCCGATGCCTACATCAACAAGCCGTTCCGCGCCGACCATCTGCTCTCGATCATTCACAGTCAGATGGAGAATCGGCATCGACTGAAGAACTATTTCAACGACCAGAATCAGAGTCGCAGCTCTGAGGAGGAGGAGTTGGCACAGATTACCAACTCACTCTCAGAGATGGATCAGCGATTTATGGAGAAGCTACACTCCTTCATCGACAAGAGCATCGAGAATCCGGATATCAACATCAATGTCATGGCCGTGGAGCTGGGCTTCAGTCGCACCAGTTTCTATCGAAAGATGAAGAGCCTCACCGGTTTAGCTCCCAATGATTACGTTCGGAACTTCAAGATGAAGAAAGCAGCCAAATTGATTCTGGAGGGCAATCTGAGCATCGCCGAGATCTCGGATCAGACCGGTTTTGGCACGCAGTCGCACTTCTCCACCGCCTTCAAGAAGTATTTCGGGGTCAGCCCCAAGGATTACAAGGAGAAGTGGAAGGAGGATCACAAAAACAGCCGCAGCGTCAAGGAGCTCACTCCAGACGACCCTTGGAAGACCAAGACCATCTAAACCCTTGCGATTCCACGGGAATCGAAACAACTACAGGAGGAGCCAAAATGAGATTCATTTTGGCTCCTCCTGTTTGGCTTGGACAACCGATTTTCGCTTGTCCGCTCCCCCGCAAAACCGCCAAAAAGAACAAAACGCCCCTCCAAAAATCCACTGTTCCACCCTACTCGACTCTATCTCAATAGGGTCGTCGATTTGGCTTTCTCTTCAATTATTTGTAATATTGTACCATACTGAAGAGGGATGAAACGGCGCGGTGTGGGGATGGAGAAACCTCCTTCTTCGGAGAGGTGCAGCGGAGCCCTCGGTTCATCATCTCTCTGCTCCTCACAAATCCTCTATTTTGCCCCCTTTGCATGAAAACGATCTCCTTTATAGCCTCCATCGTTGCCCTCTGTGCGACACTGGTTGCGGCGACGGGATGGGTGGTCTACATCCATGACTCCAACCTACTGGTAACCTCGGTACTATTTCTGCCAAACATAACGGGTCTTGCCATGAGTATTCTCAAGCGGAGACAAAGATTATGGAAAGCCGCCCTTCTCTATGCCTGCCTCAGCCTGCTGTTTTCAGGACTCGTCGACTACATCGTATGGAGCTCCTAAACGCAACAACCTTCCTGCTGAAAACCAAACCTACTAACCCTCTCGATTATGACACACCCCTCTTTACGAAGCCTGCTTCTGGCTCTTGTTGCCCTCACGCTCACCACGACGGCCTTTGCCCAAGTCCCCGCGGTTCGCAGCGACCTATGGGCCGCCACAGATGCCTTGGGACGCAAAGTACACGACTACACCGAGACCACAACGCGACGCGATCAGAAATTCGTCGCCCTATTCTATTGGACTTGGCACATCTACGATCTGCCAGAGGGTAGTCGCGTCAACAACAACACCGAGATTCTCCGCGCCAACCCCGACGCCATTCTCTCGGCAGACGATCCCGCATGGCAGAATCCGGGTCGCAACTACTGGGAAGAGCCCCTGTTCGGATACTACAAAACGACCGATCCTTGGGTGCTACGCAAACATGCCGAACTGCTGGCCGATGCCGGTGTCGATGTGGTCTTCTTCGACTGCACCAACCTAACCCTCACCTGGAAAGAGTCCTATGACGTACTGCTGCAAGTCTGGGATGAGGCACAAAAAGAGGGTGTCAACACCCCCAAGATCGCCTTTATGCTCCCCTTCGGCTCTCCTGAATATGGCCGTCCTCAGCTCAATATGCTCTATGAGGATCTATACAAACCGGGGCGTTATCGCAACCTGTGGTTCTACTGGAAGGGGAAGCCCTGCATCATGGCTCGACCGGAGGATCTGGGCGATACGCCACAAGAGCAAGAGATCGCTCAATTCTTCACCTTCCGTCCCGGACAACCCGACTATGTGACAGGCCCCTCGCGCAACGATCAATGGGGATGGCTTGAGATCTTCCCGCAGCACGGCTATGGGCCTCTCCCCGACGGAGGATATGAGGAGGTTCCGGTGGGGGTAGCTCAAAATGCGAACTTCGCCAGTGGGGGACACTTCTGCTCGTTCAACGAACCGGAGACTTTTGGTCGCAATTTCAGCATCCTCAAGGGCTTCGACCCGCGCGTCGACGGCTACCTCTACGGCTGGAATTTTCAAGAGCAGTGGAACCGCGCGCTGGAGTTGGATCCGCAACTGGTCTTTGTCACCGGATGGAATGAGTACATCGCCGGCCGCGTCACCGACTGGCCTCCACATCGTCCCTATTATATGGGCTTCCCCGATCAATACAACTGGAATTGCAGCCGCGACATCGAACCCAACAAGGGCTGGGGCGACAAAGGCGACGTCTACTACCTCCAACTGGTGGATAACGTACGGAAATTCAAGGGTATCGACGCCCCGGAGTCCCCCTCGTCTCCCCAAACCGTTCTTCTGGGCAAA